>JBFIEB010000076.1:0-10100 GCA_041603555.1 Vicingaceae bacterium | reverse complement strand
TTGTTGGGGTCAGTATTAGCTGCCGGATTGTATAAAGTGATGTTTGGATATCTATTGCCATTACCACCACCTAATCCAGGAGTTAATTGAAATGGGTTAATAGTCCACGTTGCACCACCATCTGTAGAATAATCAAATGATAGAATTCCAGAGCCACCAACACCACCATCATTTTGACGATGAACAAAAGCGACTGTGTTAATTGCCGGGTTATACACCATTTGATTTTGTCTATCACCTAAAGTTGTGAAAACATTGTACGAAGTTCCAAGTAGAACAGTAGAAGGAGCTTTCTCATTAGGAATTTCATTAGGTTTAATTAAAGCGTTATTGGACTCTTGATCAATTCTTGCCTTGCCTGTTGCATCACGATACACAGCCTGGCTCTTATCTTGAGCATTCATTGATATCGTAAATACAGCCGCAGAGGCTAATAGTAAATACTTTTTCATCTTTTAAATTTTTAGTTAGTAATATTTTAATCTCTGTGGCTCAAATATAATAAATAGATTATTATTGTTGATGAACTATTTGATAATCGGTATTAATTGTGTTTAAATTGAGACCTTATGATTATTTTAGGTTGAAATAAAATTACCGTTAGGAAACTTCTTTTCTCCTACAAAACCCTAAAAAGGAGCCGTTCATTTAATGCGACATTTATCTTTAATTAAGTTTTTTAAATTTGATAGATGACAGGGGCTCAATTTTTGTCGACTATTTTTTTTTGGTTATTGGTAATAAATATCTTAAATTCGTGCTCTTGAATTATAAAATTAACTAAACTTTAATAAAAATTTAAACACTAACTAAAAATTTAAAAGATGAAAAAACTTTCACTATTTATGATTTTAACTTTGTTAGGAACATTTGGTTTCGCACAAGTTATATTTCAGGTACAAGCACCTTCTACACCAGTTGCTTTACAAACCACTTATCCTTTAACATGGGCTGATCCGGGTGGAGGAGATTGGGCATGTCCAGATTTGAATATTCCTGCTAACTCAATTACAGGAGAATTAATATTTGTAGATGACGGAACTCCAGGTATTCACCCAACTTATGGACACCCAATGCAAGAGCAAGCATGTGCTTCTCCTGGTTTTTCTCAACCAGCTTTAGCAGGTAAAATTGCAGTTCTTTATAGAGGTGATTGCCAATTTGGTTACAAAGCGGCTGTTTGCGAAAATGAAGGAGCAATTGGCGTGATCATTATTAACCACACTGGTGCTGCAGTAGGCATGGCTGGTGGAGATTCTGGTTTAGTAGTAACTATCCCTTTAATTATGATTTCTGAACAAGATGGTCAAACTTTAGAGGCAGCAATTCATGCTGGTACTATCACTCAGGCTTTTATTGGTAATAAATTCGGAATTTTTGCTGATGATTTAGGAGCAAGAAGAGGTGATGTTTTAAGAGCTAGAAGATTTTCTAACTTAGCCGGATTATCACAAAATGCAACTGAATTTAGTGTTCCAGTTGGTTCATGGGTACGTAATTTTGGTAGTGCTGCACAAACAGGAGCACAATTAAAATGTACTGTAAATAATGGAACTCAAATTTATGCTGATTCTGCAATTGTTCCAGGAACTTTGGCTTCTGGAGATTCAGCATGGGTATCTCTAAGTACTTTTTCACAAGCTTCTTACCCAGTAGGACAATACACTATGGAGTATACTATTTCTCTTAGCCCTAACCCTGATGGTGAGCCAAGTGACAACTTGATTGATGCAAGTTTCGCTATTAGTGATTCATTATATTCATATGGTAGATTAGATGCTGGAGGTGTTCCTTTGAGCCCTGCAGGATTTAGATCAGGAAATTTTTCTACTGATTGGGAAGGTTGTTTAGCATTTGATGATCCAAATGGAAGTAGAGCTTCATCTTTAGGGATGACAATTTCTGCTACTACAAGTTCTACAGATTCGTTAACAAATCAATTCGTTGAAGCTAGAGTTTATCAATGGGATGATGTATTTACTGATATTGAAGATCCAAACCTTAACTTTGCTATTCTTACACAATTGGATGCTGCATTTTTTGTTTATGGTTCTGATTTACAAGATGTTCCAGTATTTATACCTCATGCAATAGGTGCTATACCGTTAGCTGATAACCAACGTTATTTATTCTGTTTAAACTCTCCTAGCCAAATCATTTTTGCTGGTTATGATAGTCAAGTAGATTATTCAACAACTCAGGATGATGGTGTTTCAGGTGCTAATGGAGCACACCTACAACCAAGTACTCCTGGTGCTGCTGATGGAACATATTTCTTAAATGGATTTGGTTTAGATGTTCAAGTAGCTGCTTCTGTTCAAATGAGTGTTGTTACTTCTGTTGATGAATCAGCAAATAACAATACTAGTGTAGTTGCCTTTCCTAACCCAGCTTCTGATGAGTTAAATATTCAAGTTGGTAATATTAATGGTGCTGCAACTATTGAAGTATTTGATATAGCTGGTAAATTAGTTATGTCTAATGCTGTTACTTTTGGTAACAACGAAGTATTAAAATTAGATGTATCTGCTATTAGCAATGGATCTTACATTGGTAAGATGACATTTGAAGATGGAACTTCAACTAAATTTAATGTTGTTGTAAGTAAATAACAATTAAGAATACTTAAATAAAAAGACCCTTGAGTTTTACTCAAGGGTCTTTTTATTTAATATTTTTGTGTACTTATCAGGAAAAAAAGATTATGAAAAATGCGATTACTGTAGATTTAGAAGATTGGTACCAAGGAGTTGGAATACCTGTTTCTGAATGGGGTAATTACGAAAAACGATTAAGAATTGGTTTTGATAAGCTGATGAATTTATTCGAGAAACATAACACTAAAGCTACTTTTTTTATCCTAGGAAAAGTTATTGAAGACCATCCAGATGTTATTCAAGAGGTAATTGATGCAGGACATGAAATAGGTTGTCATGGCTATTCTCACAAAGAGCTTTTTTTAATGAATAAAGAAGGTTTTGAAAAAGAGATTGTTCATTGTAAAGAATTGATAAAGCCTTTTGGTGTAGAATATGTTGGGTTTAGAGCTCCCTATTTTTCTATTGATAAGAGAAATTTATGGGCTATAGATGTTCTTAAAGCTCATAACTTCCAATATGATTCAAGTATTTTCCCTGGAGACAGCAAGAGAACAGGAATACCAGGTTTTCGAAGAGATATTCATAAATTACAAAACGATTTAACAGAAGTCCCAATTTCAACTTTTAAGGTTGGAACTTTAGACTTTGCTTTGGGCGGGGCTTATTTTAGAATACTCCCATATAAATATGTTGCAAGGACAATTAGAAAAATTAATAATAAAAGACCTGGGATGTTGTATATTCACCCATGGGAATTTGATCCAGAACATCCTTATTTATCGTTTTTATCAAAACGTAGGAGGATACCACATTACTGGAATTTAGATAAAACGGAAAGAAAGTTAGATAGACTTTTAAGTGATGGGGAATATGTTCCCTTAATAGAAATTGTAAAACAAAATGGAAATGGATAATACTGTTGCAAATAAAGATAGTCAAGAAGTTAAATCTTTTTTTGATGGTTATGCTAGTGATTTTGATAGTATCTATGGTCATACAGACAAAAGAGGACCTATAGATAAACTAGCAGATAAATGGTTTAGGAAAGTTATGGTGTTAAGGTTTGAAGAAACTTTAAAACGAAGTGTAAATCCTTCTATAAAAAGTATTATTGATATAGGTTGCGGCCCTGGGTTATATTGTGTAGAATTTTTAAAGCAAGATAAAGAAGTTATGGCTATTGATTTGGCTGATAACATGCTTTCTATTGCTAAAGGACATGTTACCAAACATGCAAACGATAAAGCAGATAAAATAACTTATTTACATGCAGATTATTTAACATACAATTTTGATAAGCAATATGATGCAGCTTGCTTAATGGGGCTTTTTGATTATATCAAGGATCCTGTTTCATTATTTGAGAAACTAAAGAAAGATATCAAGAAGGAAGTATATGCAAGTTTCCCAAAAGATGGAGGTTTTTTAGCTTGGCAAAGAAAAGTGCGTTACAAAATGAGGAATTGCCCACTATATCTATATACATTAGAGGATATTAAATCTATAATGCACGAAACAGGTCTTGAAGGGAAATATGAAGTCGTAGATTGTGAAAGAGGTTACTTTGTTAAAGTAGATATATCTTAAACTCGTTATAGTAGATTATCATCTACAATATTTGGCAATGTAACTTTTAAGTCAGGATTTCTTTCCATTTCTCTTTTAATAGCAAAAATAGCTTCCTTATTTCTTGCCCAGCTTCTACGGGCAATCCCATTGTTTACATCCCAAAAGAGCATTGACTTTAGTCTTCTGTCAGCATCATCAGAACCATCTAGTGTCATTCCAAAACCTCCATTAATTACCTCTCCCCAGCCAACACCACCACCGTTGTGTATAGAAACCCAAGTAGCACCTCTAAAACTATCTCCAATAACATTGTGAATAGCCATGTCAGCGGTAAATTGAGAACCATCATAAATATTAGAAGTTTCTCTGTATGGAGAATCGGTTCCAGAAACATCATGATGGTCTCTCCCTAAATTTATCGGGGCAGAAATAGTCTTATTTGCAACTGCTTTGTTAAATGCTTCAGCAATTTTACTTCTTCCTTCAGCATCAGCATATAAAATACGTGCTTGTGATCCAACTACCAATTTGTTTTCTTGTGCTCCTTTAATCCAAGTAATGTTGTCTTGCATTTGTTGTTGAATTTCCTTCGGAGATTCTTTCATAATCTCTTCTAAAACTTCGCAAGCTATGTTGTCAGTAATTTGTAAATCTTCTGGTTTGCCAGAAGTACAAACCCATCTAAAAGGTCCAAAACCATAATCGAAACACATTGGCCCCATAATATCTTGAACATAGGAGTTGTATTTAAAATCTATTCCATTTTCAGCCATTACATCAGCCCCAGCTCTACTTGCTTCTAATAAGAAAGCATTACCATAATCGAAAAAGTAAGTTCCTTTTGCTGTATGTTTATTGATAGCGTTAGCTTGTCTTCTTAAACTCTCCTGAACTTTTTCTTTAAATAAATCAGGGCTGCTAGCCATCATGTCATTGCTTTCTTCAAAAGAAATTCCAGCAGGGTAATAACCTCCTGCCCAAGGATTATGTAACGATGTTTGATCAGAACCTAAATCTACATAAATATTTTCTTTGTCAAATTTTTCCCAAACATCCACGATGTTTCCATCATAAGCGATAGAAACGACTTCTTTGTCAGCTTTGGCTTTGATGACTCTTGCGCACAATTCGTCTAAATCAGAAATCACTTCATCAACCCAACCTTGTTTATGTCTCTTGTATGTTGCATCCGAGTTTACTTCTGCAGTTACAGAAACAACACCAGCAATATTTCCAGCTTTAGGTTGTGCGCCACTCATTCCTCCTAAACCTGAAGTAACAAACAATTTTCCAGCAGTTCCTTTGTCATCGATTTTTCTACATCCATTTAAAACCGTAATGGTTGTACCGTGTACAATTCCTTGTGGTCCGATGTACATATAGGAACCAGCAGTCATTTGACCATATTGAGTAACCCCTAAAGCATTAAATTTTTCCCAATCATCGGGCTTCGAATAATTAGGAATCATCATCCCGTTAGTCACAACCACTCTTGGAGCGTCTTTATGTGATGGGAATAATCCCATGGGGTGACCAGAATATATTACTAAAGTTTGCTCATCTGTCATTTCTGACAAGTATTGCATACACAATAAATATTGCGCCCAGTTCTGAAAAACAGCTCCATTTCCACCATAGGTAATTAATTCATGAGGGTGCTGTGCGATGGCATAATCCAAGTTGTTTTGAATCATCAACATAATAGATTTTGCCTGAATCGATTTTCCAGGATATTCAACTATTGGCCGAGCATACATTTTATATTCAGGACGAAAACGGTACATATAAATACGACCATACATTTCTAATTCCTTAGAAAACTCTTTAACTAAAATAGGATGATGTGTTGCATCGAAATACCTTAAGGCATTTTTCAGAGCTAATTTCTTCTCATCTGGAGATAAGATTTCTTTTCGCTTAGGAGCGTGAGAAACGGTTGTATCTAATTCGTTAAAAGCAGGTAATTCTGATGGAATACCTTGTTTTATTTCGTCTTTAAAATTCATTTTTTAACTCTTCTTCCTTTCGATTTATCAAAGCCATAAGGACAATGTATACAACTATTTTCACAGCAATAACCCCTTTTTAATAAGTATTGTTCTGTAAAAACTTTATAACCTTCTTCACTAAAATAAAAGTCTCCATCTTCTAGATTGTCTATTTTTGAAAACTCGTCCATACTTGGCAAAGTTAATAGATAATATGAAAACGGAGGTTAATGAAAATAATATTCCTTTAGAGAAGATTGAAGAAGATTTTTTGACTCGGAAAAAAATTAATCTTTATGTTTTAAGGGAAGATTTAATACATTCTGAAATTTCTGGAAATAAGTGGAGAAAATTAAAGTATAACATTGAGGAAGCAAAAAAAAGAGGACACCATCAATTGCTAACTTTTGGAGGTGCTTATTCAAATCATATTGCAGCAACTGCTGCTGCTGGAAAAATATTCGGGTTTAAAACCATTGGAATTATACGAGGAGAAGAAACATTACCTTTAAATTCTACATTGCAATTGGTAAAAGAGAATGGAATGATATTGAAATATGTCTCTAGAGAGCAGTATAATAATAAGTATGAGGAGTCATTTTTAAAAGATTTAAAAAATGAATTGGGTGAATTTTATGAAATACCAGAAGGAGGGTCAAATTCGTTTGCAGTTAAGGGTTGTACTGAAATTATAACAAATATCAATATTGAGTATGATGCAATTTGTTGTGCATGCGGAACTGGCGGAACAATAGCTGGAATCATTGCTTCAGTAAGTAGTGATAAAAAAGTTTTTGGGTTTCCAGCGTTAAAGGGAGGGGCATTTTTAAAAGAAGACATTCAACAGTTATTATGGGATTATTCTAATAGATATACTACCAATATTATTAATAAAGATTGGGAGTTAACCACAGGTTATCATTTTGGTGGGTTCGCTAAAATTAAACCAGAGTTGATTGATTTTATTAGAGGGTTTAAAAAAAAGCATAATATTTTATTGGATTTTATTTATACAGGAAAGTTAGTTTTTGGATTGTATGAAATGATAAAAAACGCTAATCAATTTGATAATAAAACAATAATATTGGTTCATACTGGCGGAACACAAGGAAATAAAGGCTTTGAAGAGAGACTGAATGTTACAATATAATCAAAAATAGGCTGTTAATATCTTACTTGAGGAATACAATTTGTAGGCTGTTTCAATAATAACTTTGTTGAATTAGTGTAAAAGGTGAAAAGAGCAGCTTACATATTTGTTTTTTTGATAACGGGATTTAATCTAGTTTCAGCACAACCTGCTGAAAGACGTATTACCAGAGAGGAATATATCGATAATTACAAGGATGATGCTATTCGAGAGATGATAAAATCTGGTGTTCCAGCGAGTATAACTTTAGCTCAAGGTATTTTAGAATCGGGCGATGGGAATAGTCCTCTGGCAGTTTATGCTAAAAACCATTTTGGAGTAAAATGTCATAGTGGATGGGCGGGAGAATCAATGCGATTAGATGACGATGAAAAAAATGAATGTTTTAGAAAGTATGAAACCGTTTATGAATCTTATCGTGACCACTCAGATTTTTTAGTATCAAGATCACGCTATGATTTTTTATTTGAATTAAAGATAACTGATTATAAAGGGTGGGCAAAAGGGTTAAAAAAGGCTGGATATGCTACAGAACCTAAATATGCAGAATTGTTAATCATGTTGATTGAGCAAAATAATTTAGATCAATATGATAATTATGCAAAAGTACCTCCTAGAAAATTAAGCAAAAATAGAAGTTCAAAAATATTAGCTTCTAATACTGCGCGAAGAATTAAGCTACATAATAACATTAAATATGTGAGTGTAAAAGATGGAGATTCTTTTTATAGGATATCTCAAGATTATAAAATGAATCTTTGGCAAATATATAAGTACAATGATTTAAACAAAAATGACAAAATAAAAGTTGGAGATATTATTTATCTTCAACCTAAAAGAAATAAAGCAAACGAAGAATTTCATATTGTGAAACAAAGTGAAACTATGCGAGATATTTCTCAACTATATGGAGTAAAACTTAAAAAACTTTACAAAAAGAATGCGTTAATCGTTGGTACGCAGCCCCACGTTGGAGATAAAATATTCTTAAGAAATCAAAAAAACTAATTCAACGCTTACAATTCATATTCAGTCGAATTTTACTATAACAAAATGATTTAATGTTTACTTTGCATTAAAAATTGACTTTTGTTTAAAAGAGATATATTCGGACAACTTATCATTTTTCGTAAACTCGTTATTCGAATTTTTGCGGTGATTACCTATTTTAGATTTAATCATAAGAACATTCCTAAAATTAAAGGTGCTGAAATTATTCAAGGCTTACCTACAGAAAATGTACTTTTTGTTTCAAATCATCAGACTTATTTTGCAGATGCTGCTTTTATGTTTCATGTGTTACACAGCGCACTTGATGGCTATCCTAATAAAATAAAATTAAAATCAATTTTAAAATGTAAGAAAACCAATTTCTTTTTTGTTGCTGCGGAAGAAACAATGAAAGCAGGTCTACTACCTAAAATATTAGGTTTAGCGGGAGCTATTTCCATAAAAAGAACTTGGCGTGAAGCTGGAAAAGAAATTAAAAGGAAAGTAGATGTTAGCGATACAAATAACATTGAAAGAGCCTTGAAAGCTGGCTGGGTAATCACTTTTCCTCAAGGAACAACAAAATCTTTTGCTGAAGGAAGAAAAGGGACAGCGCATATTATTAAAAATTATAAACCTATTGTTGTTCCAATTGTTATAAATGGATTTAGAAGAGCATTTGATAAAAAAGGATTATTCATAAAAAAGAAAGGAACTAAACTCGAAGCTACCATTAAAGAACCGTTAGATATCGATTACGAAGATTATGTGGATAATATACTACATAAAGTAATGGATGCTATTGAGCAAAGTAAGAAATACGAATGGAGATCTAATAATTAATCTAGTGATTGAGTTGGGTCATTAGAAAGTTCAATCATCTTGGCATATTGTTCTGGTGTAAGATCATTAAAATAGAAATTCACCGGATTAATTGGGTTATCGTTCTTTCTTACTTCATAATGACAATGAGGACCAACAGATTTACCCGTGTTACCAACATAACCAATAACATCTCCTCTTTTTACTTTCTGACCAACCCTTACCGCCATTTTACTCATGTGTGCATACAAAGTCACGTATCCATAACCATGTTTTATTCTTATATGGTTTCCATAGCCTCTAGATTCAGCATCGGCTTGAATAACTTTTCCATCTCCTGTGGCATAGATTGGAGTTCCTCGAGGAGCAGTAAAGTCCATTCCAGCGTGAAATTTTATAGTTTTATAAACAGGATCTGTTCTATACCCAAACCCACTTGCCATTCTTGTTAAATCTTTATTATCAACTGGTTGAATAGCTGGTAAAGAAGCCAACATCTCTTCCTTTTTCTTAGCCATTTCAAATACTTCATCAAATGATTTTGACTGAATGTAAAGTTGTTTCGAGAGCCTATCTAATTTTTCGGATGTTTTAATAATTAACTCAGAGTTATTATAACCTTCTAATTCTTTATACCTATTTACTCCACCAAATCCTGCTTTTCTTATTTCATCTGCAATTGGCTCTGCCTCAAAAATTACACGGTATATGTTATCATCTCTATGCTGAACATCTTCTAAAACCAAAGCTAGCTGTTCGATTTTTTTGTTAAGAATAGCATATTGAGAGAGTAATTGTGAATTATCCTGCTTCAATTGTTTTTCTTTGGGAGAATCAATATAGGTATATGTTAATCCATACATAATAACCCCAAAGACCAGACCTGCTCCAAGGAGTATAGATAATCTTACAATCCTATCTTGAAAAGTACGCTCAATTTTATCGTAGCTTAAGGTATGCGGATTATATCTATATTTTGCT
>JBFIEB010000075.1:0-10258 GCA_041603555.1 Vicingaceae bacterium | reverse complement strand
TACGTATGGTTTGATGCTCCAATTGGATACATTTCCGCGACCAAGCAATGGGCGTTAGACAACAATAAAAACTGGGAAGATTATTGGAAAAGTGATGATACCGAATTGGTTCATTTTATAGGAAAAGACAACATTGTTTTTCATGCCATTATTTTTCCAATCATCTTAAAAGAGCATGGTGATTTTATATTACCAACTAATGTTCCTGCGAATGAATTTTTAAATTTGGAAGGAGATAAAATTTCTACCTCAAGAAATTGGGCGGTTTGGTTGCACGAATATTTAGAAGATTTTCCCGAAAAAGAAGATGAATTACGCTATGTATTAACGTCTATTGCCCCGGAAACAAAAGACAGCGAGTTTACCTGGAAAGATTATCAAGCCAGAGTTAACAACGAATTAGTAGCGATTTTTGGGAATTTTGTTAATCGTTCTGTTGTCTTGACTCATAAATATTTTGATGGAAAAGTCCCTTCTCAAGGAACTGTAACCCCATTCGACTATGAAGTAATTCAATCTATCAATTTAACACTCAGTTATGTAGATGATTTGCTATCTCAATATAAGTTTCGAGATGCGCAAAACGCAGCGATGACTTTAGCTAGGTTAGGAAATAAATATTTAGCTGATACAGAACCATGGAAACTAATTAAGGAAGATAAAGATAGAGTTAAAACAATTTTGAACATTGCTTTACAATTGAGTAATGCTCTTAGTGAGATATTTATTCCTTTTTTGCCAAGAACATCTGCTAAATTGAAAACAATGTTAAATGCTAATGCGATTAGTATTTTACCAGAAAATCACCAAATAAATAAAGCAGAATTACTCTTCCAAAAAATAGAAGATGCTGAAATTGAGGCTCAAATAACAAAATTAAAGAAGACATCCATTAAACAATCTAATCCAAAAGCAAAACCTATGAAAGACGAAATTACTTTTGATGAATTTACAAAAATGGACATTAGAATAAGTACCATTTTAACTGCTGAAAAACACCCTGATGCAGATAAATTATTAAAGATGACGGTGGATACTGGAATTGATGAGAGAACCATTGTTTCAGGAATAGCAGAACATTATAAACCTGAGGATATTATTGGCAAACAAGTTTCTGTACTCATTAATTTAGCTCCTCGTAAAATCAGGGGAATTGAATCTCAAGGGATGATTTTAATGGCAGAAAATAATGAAGGTGAATTGGCTTTCGTTTCTCCGGAAAAAGCAATAGATAATGGAGGGGAAGTAAGATAATGGATAACAAGAAAAAACATAACAAAGAAGAAAAACCAAAAAGAAAAGCTGGAACTTACACTCGTAAACCTTATAAAAAGCCTGTTTTTAAAAAATCTGATGGTGCTAAAAAGAATAATCCGCACACAAAAGCAGATGATGGTAAAACGCGCTTAAACAAGTTTTTAGCCAATGCAGGGATTGCTTCACGTAGAGAAGCTGATGTTTTGATCAGCACAGGTGTGGTTACCGTAAATGGGAAAGTTATTACTGAAATGGGCTTTAAAGTCTCCCCAGATGATAAGATTACTTATGGAGGAGAAACCATTAGAAGTGAAAAGAAAGTTTATGTGCTCATGAACAAACCAAAAGATTTTATCACTACCGTTGATGATCCTTTTGGGAGAAGAACCGTGCTCCAATTATTAGGAAAATTAAAGCAACGCGTTTATCCTGTTGGAAGGTTAGATAGAGCTACTACTGGAGTGTTAATGCTAACCAATGATGGTGATCTAACCAAAAAATTAACTCACCCAAAATTTGGCATTAAAAAAATATACAATGTTGGATTGGATAAAAATGTAACTTCTACTCACCTTAAACATTTAATTGATGGCTTTGAATTGGAAGATGGTTTTACAAAAGCTGATGTTGCCCTTTATATTGGAAATGGTGAAAATAAAAAACAAGTGGGTATTGAATTACACTCTGGTAAAAATCGTATCATCAGGCGTATGTTTGAGCATTTAGGATATAAAGTAACCAAACTTGATCGGGTTTATTTTGCAGGTTTAACCAAAAAAGATTTGGCTCGTGGTCAGTGGCGTTTTTTATCCGAAAAAGAAGTTGGACTTCTAAAAATGAATCAAGCATAACCTAATACCTTCTTCACATCTTCTTGCTAATAAGTTTCTTTTCAAAACCACCTATCTAACACATATAAAATAGAATTTTAGTGTTTGCGTTATTATAAAGTGTCTCTTCGGACATCTTATTAGAAATGGTAGTGTGAGGAAATTAAAAATCATATCAATTGTTCTAGGGATAATCATTGCAATTTTTGTAGTGATAGGATTTATCTTTTCTACTGTTTATGAAGATAAAGTAAAAGCTTACATTGTTGAGCAAATCAACAACAGCATCAACACCAAAATAGATGTAAAAGAGGTGGAATTCTCGGTTTTCAAAAAATTTCCTTATGCCTCATTAGAATTTCAAGAAGTAACTGCCGAGGAGGTTACCAAAAAAGACAACAAACAGCACCTATTTAAAGCTCAATCAGTTTATTTACAATTTAACATCATTGATATTCTGAATGAAAACTATACCATCAAAAAGGTGGAACTGGAAGATGGGATGATTAACGTAAAAATTGACAAATACGGTAACGATAATTATCATTTTTGGAAAAAAGCGGAAGATTCAGAAAACAAACTCTCTATCGAGCTTGAAGATTTAACATTTAAAAGAGTAGACTTTTATTTTCTAAACGAATATAAAGAGTTAAACATGGATATTGAAGTAGTGCATTTATCCTTATCAGGAAACTTCTCAAAAGATGAATTTACATTAAAAACAAAAGCAAATTTATTGGTCAATCAAATTAATGATGAAAATGAATTGGTGTTCAAAAATAAAAAAATGAACATAAATACCTCGTTGGCTGTTAACCAAAAGACAAGATTGTACCATATTAAGAATGGGGATATAACCATTGAACAATTAAAATTTAATTTAGCTGGGAATATTAAAAATAAAGAAATTGGTGTTGATTTAGATATACACTCCAAGGGTAAAAATTTGGAAATAAGCGAATTATTTTCTTTGCTACCATCTAAACAGAGAGAAGCATTAAAAGCTTATGAAACAATTGGAAAAATAACTTACACCTCAACCATCAAAGGCGAATTATCGATAAAAAAGTCACCCTCTTTTAATGCAGAATTTAACATTATGGATGGAATTATAACTGAACGCTCTTCTGAAAAATCATTAACCAATTTAAATGTAACTGGAAACTTTACAAATGGGGCGAATAATGATAATAATACATCAAAATTAACACTGAATCAGTTAGAAGCCGATTTTGGCCCTGGACATGTTTCAGGCAATTATGTCATTACAGATTTGTCAAACCCTTACATTAAATTCGATGCAAAAGCCAACATTGATATTGCCACTGCTAAAGAATTTTTTAAATGGGATAGTTTAGAAATAGCCAACGGCAACCTTGAATTAAACTTAATCTACAGTGGATCTATAAAAGATTTAAGTAATATAAAAGCCAAAGAATTACGAAAACTCAATGCTAGCGGAACAGCCCGATTAACAGATGCTAATTTAAAAGTAAAAGAGAATTCAAAAAAGATTAACAAAATTAATGGATCTTTTAGGTTTAACAATAATGATATTCAGATAGACACACTTAAATTCAGCATCAACAATAGCGAATTTGAGCTAGATGGGAAATTTAAAAACCTACTTGCTTTCTTATTTCTAGAGAATGAGTATTTGGCTGTAAAAACTAATTTTCATTCTAATAAATTAGTATTAGACGAATTACTAAATGCCAAAGGAAGCTCTAAAGAAAACACATCTTATACCATTTCACTTCCTAAAAACATTGCATTAAACTTTAGAGCCGATATTGATACCTTCGAATTTAGAAGATTTAAAGCAACAAATTTTAAAGGTCACATCCAATTAGATGATCAAGTGCTAACTGCAACGAATGTTTCTTTTAATTCTATGAAAGGAATAGTTAAAGGAGATATGGCTATTGATGCTTCTCAAGGGAATCAAATTTTGATTACCAGTAAAGTAAATACCAATGAAATTGACATTTATGAGTTGTTCTATCAGTTTGAAAATTTTGGTCAAAAGCAAGTAAAGGCTGAAAACATCCAAGGCTTTACCTCAACATCAGTCGAATTTGCCTCCGTTTGGGACAATCAATTGAAAGTGAATAAAGATAAAATCTATGTTTTGGCAGATGTCAACATTAAAAATGGAGAGTTGGTTAACTATAAACCCGTTTTAGCACTGAGTAAATATATTGAGGTTGAAGAACTAGAACGTATAAAGTTCAATAGCCTTATCACACAAATTGAGATAAAAAATCAAACGGTATACATTCCGAAAACAGCTATTAAATCTAGCGCCTTAGATTTAACCATTTCTGGAACGCATACTTTTGATAATAAAATTGACTATCGATTTAAATTACTAATGGACGATGTATTATGGAAAAAAGCCAAAACGAAGAAGAAAGAAAATTCTGAATTTGGTTATATTGAAGATGATGGATTGGGAAGAACCACACTATTTTTACACATGGTAGGAACGGTAGATAACTACAAAATAACCTATGACACCAAAGGATTAAAAGAAAGCTGGAAGGAAGACATAAAAAAAGAGAAGGCAACGTTAAAAACGATTTTAAATAAAGAATTTGGTTGGTTTAAGAAGGATAGTACACTTCAAAAAGAGAAACCAAAAGATGATGGATTTCAAATAGAATGGGAGGAAGAAGAAGAAGAGGGAAAAGAAAATAGGGAAGACCAAAAAGGTGTTAAATCAAAAGATGAAAAGAAGAAAAAGAAAAAAGGTTTGGGTAAATTTATTGACAATATTGCCAAACCCGATGATGAAGAATATGAAGATTTTGATGATATTTAACTGCTAAAATCTAGAATATGAGTAAAAAAATGCACTATTCAAATGATGACATTACCATTGTTTGGAATCCAGAAATATGTACTCACGCAGCTGAATGTGTGAAGAGATTACCTAAAGTGTATAAACCCAAAAAACGTCCTTGGATTACTATTGAAAACGCAACTACGAATGAATTAAAAGAGCAAGTTACGGCTTGCCCATCAGGAGCATTAACTTTCATAGAAAAAGTTTGAAAACAGCTATAACCATACTACTATTGATAATTTCATTTACTCTATTTTCTCAAACAGACACCACTTTTATTACTTATGACACAGACATGCATGATGACACCACCATATATAAAACTGATACCATTATTAATAATGGGATGTTTAATAGAACTATTTTAACTGGCACTACCGTTTTACCTTACAGTAGAAATAATATGAATGCCATGGGACATGGGTTTAACCTAACTAAAGTAGACTTTACTCCATGTAAAAATAATGGTAGAGAAGTAGTAAGATTAAGAGACACAGAAGTATTAAGTGTTTTTAAAACAGATAGTACTTGGACTTGCGATATAAAACTTATAGACAATTGTTGCTATGATTTTTTATGTGAAATAAGTATTGAAAATGATACAGCACTAAATTTTATTTATACCGGTTATGGAGACCATTGTGCTTGTAACTGCTGTTATGGACTGGTATATGAGATTTATTTAGAGGAATATTCAAAAGAAGATGTTGCTAAGGTAAGCCATACCATGCTGAATGGTGATATAAGAACTTTAAAAAAAATAGAATGAATAAAGTAAATATTTCAGAAAAATTGAATCTAATAAATGATTATTGGAACCCAAGAATAGCTGGCGAATTGAACGGGCAGCAAATTAGGTTAGTAAAAATAATTGGAGATGAATTTGATTTACATACCCACGATGATGAAGATGAAATGTTTTTTGTGATAAAAGGGTCAATTCAACTAGAATTAAAAAACGAAGTGATTGATTTAAATGAAGGTGAATTTTTTATTGTTCCAAAAGGAGTTTTGCACAGACCAATTGCCAAGCAAGAAGCTCATCTAATGATGTTTGTTACTGCATCCAACATTAACACTGGCAATGTGGAAAATAAATTTACATTAAACTCATCAACCCTAGATACAATTTAATCTTTCACAAATTTTATTACTTGGTTTTTGTAGCTAATGAAATATACTCCTTGAGATAAAGCTTCAACCGAAATAGAAAGTTTTTTAATTTGATTTAAGCTTTGTATCATTACTTCTCTTCCTGTAATGTCTCTCAAAATTAATTCCCCGTTTATTTTTTCGTTAAATTCTATCTGAAGATTTTCTTTAACAGGGTTAGGGTAAACAGTAAATGCTAAATTATTAGAATTTTCAATCCCGGTAATTATCGAAGAATTCCAACTAATATCATATCCAGGAGCTGTGGTAGCACAATCTGTTCTGAATTCAATTAATACAGCACCTCCATTTATGTTAACGGTTGGTGGAATTGACGTCCCATCATATCTCCCAATTAAAGGATCAAACACTGAAGCACCGTTATAGATATATAGATAATCCCAATTGGCTTCAATATCAAATTGATTTACTGTGAGTGTAATAGCAACCGCATTTGTTGGTTGGATTAAAAATAATGTTCTTTCATCATCACCATAATTACCAGTACTTCCACCAGAATCTGTAGTATTTCCAGAAGAATTTGTATTAGTAGTAGCAGTAGTAAAAGGATTATTGATTAATTTGTAAAAATAGTCCCAATCCCAGTTTGCACCTGGGTCGGTATGTGATTGATTGGGGTAATGCTGATGTCCCTTTACTTTTATACAACTTCCAGGAATACTAGAAGTGTTGTAATTAGTAGTTGAAGTCCAAGGAAAATAAGCTGTTCTTAATGGATTAATTCCATAACCGCTTTGAGTAATATCTCTTACTAAATCGGCAGAAGATTGGTACATTGCAGCAGTATACCAAGATGAATCATTAACAAAACCTTCATGCTCCAACCCAATGGTATAAGGATTTTCTGAGCCCACATGCCATCCTTTATCAGACTCTAAAACCATTTGTGTTACTTGTCCATCAATTGATCTTAAAACATAATGGGCTGAGACTTGTGCGCTACAATTTTTAAACCAAGAAATACATCCTGCATAACTACCTTGAACAGTATGAATGGTAACGGCAGAAATTTGAGTGCCATTTCTTGAACTAAAATTGCAAGGAGTTAAATCTTGTATTGCTGGGGGATAGTCTATGGATTTATCATTCGTTGTTTTTTTATAGGAATGTCCCTCTTCATTTTTTATCGATTTATTTCCAATAATCACTTTTGAAGATTGTAATATTTTTAAATTTTCTTCACCAAAAACTTTAGATAAATCCAACTTATGATCTGGAAAATGATAGGCATGTTGCATTTTTTCATTATTCATAAAAGACAAGACTGTATATAAATGAGAATTCAAGGCATAATCTTGTTGTAAACTCTCATTAGGCAACTCGCTTAATTCAGATATGATATGAGCATAATTTTGACTTTTGTAATAAAAAGGACTCAACAACATTAACTCATAATGATAAGCGGCTGCATACGCCATAATATTTTGCTGAGGGCTTTGTAGAATACCGTTTACGGTAATTCCCGAAACTTGTGAAATGTAGTGAAGGTTATTTCTAAAATAATTTTTACCATCTAAGGTTAAGCCCATTAACCCATAAGTTTTGGGCAATCCAGTACAACTCTCTATTGGATTTTGGAGATGGTTAAAGCGAGTCATGGTATATGAAACTGCTTCTAGTAATCCTCGTGGAACATCAGGATATTGATTATAAGCATTAGTAAATTCTTGCTGGTAATTATTAATTGGGAATTTATTACTCTGTGAGAAAAGAAAAAGAGAACTAGTGATAAAAAGGGCTAAAAAAAATGCTTTCATTGCAAAATTTTGAATAATTAAATTCAAATGTAATTTTTTATCGATTAATCTATAACCCAATTGCAATACCTATCCTTATAATTGGATTAGTTTGAAAATAATTAGATTCTTTTGTTTCATTTAAATTATATAATACCATAGCATACAAATAAGAATTTCCTCCCATCTTTTGCTTTAATCCCCCACCCACATAAACATTTGTCATGTCAAAGGTGTCATGATCTGAAAAATCTAAGTACTTTATGTCAATTCTTGCCTGTTCTAATTCTCCGTGCAATAAAATAGGTAAATTTTCAAATATATATTCGGCAAATACCATTCCTGAATAAGTTGTTGCTCGATAAGGATATGTAACAGCGTAAGTTCTTTCTTCATAAACATAACTACCACCAACTCCTACTATAATATTATCAGTTAAATAATAACCAAGTGTTGGTGAAACAGCTACATAAGAGTTGGTGCCAAATTGCAAAAATAGACCACCACCAATAGTAACCCTATCCCAATCAAAACCACCTCCTCCAGAAGAATTACTGGAAGAACTTGTTGTCTTATCGCCAAAAACATAAGAATCTTCCTCTTGAGAGAATCCCAAAATTGAAATAAATAAAGTCAATATAAGTAAGCAATGTTTTAGCATCATATCAAATTTACTAAATTTTATAATATCATATCTTAATTCCGATGATACAAACATCATCTACCTGTTCTAAACTTCCTTTCCATGTATTAAAAGATTCGCCAATTGTTACTCGTTGATCTTCCATAGATTTATTTTGAATAGATAGTAATAGTTCTCTAAAAGCCTTTATTTTATACTTTTTACCATCATCCCCTCCGAATTGATCTACGAAACCATCTGTAAAAATATAAATTGAATCCCCCTTAATTAAACCTAGTTTATGTGTTACGAATGGTTCTGATTGATCAAATTTTCCTATAGGTTGCTTATTCGCCTTTGTCTCTATTATTTCTCCATTTCTAATAATCCACAACGGATTATGAGCTCCAGCATATTTTAGCTCATTTTTTTCTAAGGATATTAAAGCAATGTCCATCCCATCTTGCATATCTTCTTCACTTTTTTCAAATTCCTCAATTACGATTTCACGTGTTTTATCCAATATTTTTCCAGGATCCGTTAACCCATGTTCCCTAACACTTCTATTTAATCCATTATTACAAACTACGCTCACCATTGCTCCAGGAACACCATGCCCAGTACAATCTGCTGCAGCAATTAGAATTTTACCGTCTTTTATTTCCATCCAATAAAAATCCCCAGCAACTATATCTTTTGGTTTGTATATCACAAAACTGTCTTTGAGATACTCTTTTACAACCTTTTCCTGAGGAAGAATAGCATTTTGAATTCTTCTAGCATAGTTGATAGAATCCATAATTTCTTGATTCTTTTCGCCCAATTGTTTATTAGCTTCTTCTATAATTTTATGACCCCGTTTTTTGCTTTGATAACTTCTAAATATTAAGCCTCCTAAAATGATTAAGAACCCAATTCCAGCATAAAGAAAATAACGTTGGTTTTGCTCCTTATCTAATTGTGTTTTATGTTCAAGCTCCTTAAATTCTTGCTCTTTATCAAACGCTATACTATCGGCAAGGTGTTGTTTTTCGTATTCATATTTATATTCCTGCTTAATAATTTCATTTTGATTTTCTGCACTTTCAATACTATCTCGAGTTAAAACAAAAAGCTCAAACATTTCCAAGGCTTTAGCTGTATTTCCAATAGCTTTATAAGTTAAGTATAAATTGTTAGACGCTGATCTAATTTCTATAGCAAGTCCAATTTCTTTAGCGATTAACAAAGATTTACTGCAGTAGTTTATGGCTTTATTATATTCGCCCATATCTTTATAAATTTCACTTATATTATTTAAACTACTGGCAATACCTTTTTTATTCCCAATTTCTTCTCTTATTTTTAAACTCCTCTGACAATATTCCAAGGCTTTTTCAGGGTCTCCTTGTTGATTATATATAACTCCGATATTATTTAACAAGCCTGATATTACAAATTTATTTCCAACTTCTTCCTCTATCCTTAAGCCTTTGTTATAATACTCAAGTGCCTTTTCATAATCTTTTTTTAATGAATATATACTGCCAAGGTTACCAAGTGAATTAGCGATACCTTTTTTTGCACCAATTTCATTTTTAATCACTAAGCTTTTCTTATGATAAACAATTGCCTTATCAAACTTTCCTTGTTCTTGATAAACAATCCCTATATTGTTATACGATTCAGCAATACATTGACTATTTCTATTTTTTTCGGCAATTTTTAATCCTTTACTATAATATTTAATTGCTTCATGATAATTTCCTCGTAAGTGAAATGTTATTCCTTGCGTATTTCTAGAAGTTGCCAT
>JBFIEB010000074.1:0-10305 GCA_041603555.1 Vicingaceae bacterium | reverse complement strand
TCATTAAAAGAAGCACTTTATAGCTATGATGAAGTAGAAATGTTGATGCCAGTTGAAGTTGGTGATTACACGGATTTCTATTCCAGTGAACAACATGCCTATAACGTAGGCTGTATGTTTAGAGACCCTAATAATGCCTTGCTACCTAATTGGAAGTACATACCAGTAGGTTATCATGGAAGAGCTTCTTCTATTGTTGTTTCAGGGACACCATTAAACAGACCAAAAGGACAACAAAAACCGAAAGATGACGAACCACCTGTTTTTGGTCCCTGTAAATTGTTAGATTTTGAATTAGAAATGGCTTTTATCACTTACGAGGGAAAATCAATAGGTAATTCTATTTCTACTACTGAAGCTGATGATTATATTTTTGGGATGTGTTTGTTTAATGATTGGAGTGCAAGAGATATTCAAAAATGGGAATACGTTCCTTTAGGACCATTTTTAGCAAAGAATTTTGGTTCATCTGTTTCTCCATGGATAGTTACATTGGATGCATTAGAACCATTCAGAACAGCAGGTTCAGTTCAAGACCCTGAAGTATTTGATTATTTAAAATGTGAAGGAGAAAAAAACATTGATATCAATTTGCAAGTAGCTATTCAACCCGAAAATACTCAAGAAACAGTAGTTTCGAATTCTAATTACAAGTATATGTATTGGAATATGAATCAACAGTTGGCGCACCACACCATTAACGGTTGTAATATTAAAGCTGGAGATATGATGGCATCTGGAACTATTTCTGGAAACGATGAATCTGCTTATGGTTCTATGCTAGAAATTAGCTGGAAAGGTACTAAGTCCGTTGCAATGGAAGATGGAACTGAACGTAAGTTTATTGCAGATAACGATACCGTCATTATGAGAGGGTATGCCGAAAAAGATGGTGTACGAGTTGGTTTTGGTGAAGTTTCTACGAAAGTATTACCAACTAAATAAACCACTTGTCGCTCTGAACAAAGTAAAAACAAAAAAAGCCCTAACATTTATTGTTAGGGCTTTTTTTGTTTTTATAAGAGTACTAATATCTGCCTAATTCTTCTAACAACCCTGTGCCAACTGCAGCACCTATTATTCCTATATAGATAATAAGAAATACAATGTATAGACTAGATAAACATAATCCTACAATAGCGCATATTCTTCCAGCATTTACATTTTTAAAAGAACTTTCAGAATATGATTCTGGCGAAGCCATATATAATTTCTTTGCTTTGTTTGCCATAATTAGAGCAATAATACCAAGGGTCATCCCGATAATACCATAGCAGAAGCAAAATACAATTGATAAAATTCCTAAAACCAAAACCCCTGTTGCATTTGGTAAAGATTGTTGGTTAATAGGATCGATTTGTTGATTTTCCATAAGAGATATTTAATTAAAAAAGTCCTGACAGTATAGCAAGGACTCAAATATAGGTAATTTTATTTATTCTGAAGAAGTAGTTTCCTCGTTAGAACTAATTTCTGGAGTTGGAGAAGTTGCTGGAGCACTACCTTCATATTCTCCATCAGGTAAATGAGAATAAGTCGCCTTTCCGAACCCTAAAATTGGAAGAAAGACAAATGGTAATAATACCACTCCAACCGTAAAACCTTCACTATACCCAAAACTTTTTACTACTCTGTTCCAAATCCAAATTTGAAAAACAATTCCTGCAATAGGGATTAAAACTAAAGCTCCCCACCACATCGGTTTACCAGCAATTTTTGCCAAAACTAGCATGTTGTAAATAGGGATAATTCCTGCCCAACCTGGCTCACCTGCTTTGGCTACAATTTTCCATAAAGAAGCCAATAAAAAAGCCACAATGGCTAATTCAATTACTAATATTAATAAGGCTACTATAATCATAAATAAGTGTATATTAAAGTAAATATTTTGTTTTTAAGGCTAAAAAAACTCCGAGAATATCGGAGTTTTTAAATTATATGCTAATTAAAATTAGTCAGTCATGTGTTTTACGTTGATGTAATACATGGCGATAAATGCACCAGAAATTACAATTCCAACAATACTAGCACCAAAACCACTATATACAATTCCCATGATTAAAGAAACCACAGTAGCTCCAGCATAAAGCATAAAACCTTGTTTCTTCAATTTCCACATTTTTAGTACTCCCATTAAAGCCACAATTGTAGTTAAAAAACCAACAATAATGTATGCCCATGTCATACCAGCGCTAGGACCTGCAGATGCAATTGCATCCATTCCTTCCATTCCTTCTAAAGCACCCATAGCTGCACTAGCTGCACCCATAGCTGTCATTACGGTAATGTATCCAAGGATTCCAAAACCTGCTGCAATAAACGATAAAATACATAACACTGTTAAAAATACAGGTCTTTTACCTGCTTCTGCGGTAGTTCCCGTTGATTCTGTAGTTTCTTCACTCATAATTTTAAATATTAGTTAAACGTTTTTTAATTAGATTAGACAGGCAATATAGAAAGATAAAGTTCATTGGTCAAAATTTATCGATGAATAATTATTAACAATCTACAATAAAATAGAGGTAGTCGAATTTTTTACTCTTTATTTAATTGGGCTTATGGGTTGTATCTCCCTATGTTAATAAGTCTTAAGAATATAAATTAAGGGTTACTCCAAATTTCAAAATTTTCAGATTCTTGCTCTTTTGTTATCGTATAAACTTTAAAATATACATCTTCAGTTGGTATCAATTTAATTCCCTCAATAATACCTAATTCTCGCTTGACAGATAAGATTATTTCATCATTATTAAAGTAGGTTGACCATTCAACTAAATCATTGTTTATTTTAATATTATTAATAGAAATTAATTCATCATTTATGGCTAATCCATTTTCTTCTGCAATAGAATTTGGAAAAATAGAATCGATAAGACAGTTATTGTTTTCGTACTTAACTTTAAACCCTAAATGGGCTTCATTGTAATTTTTAGATGGTTGTATTTCTATGTCACAACCTATATAATTTAGGGCTTCTTTCAGGGATGAAGTGTAATCAACATTGCCGTGTAAAAAATTGGTATAAATTTCGTCATAAGAAGTTCCAGCAACTTGTTCGATTACACTTTTGTAATCTGTATCCGAAACACCTTTCCCTTGTTTTGCAAAATCATTATATAATGTTTTCATTACATCATTTAATGATTTCTGATTGTTGGTGCACTTCATAATGAAGATATCAGTCATAAAAGCAACCAAAGCACCCTCAGTATAAATAGAGCTTTTTCTTCCTGGTGTGCCTGGAACATATCCATCTAGCCATGTATCGAATGAGGATTGAGCAACAGAATAATTAGTTGCACCAAAGTTGTTGTAGTGTTTATCTAATAACTGATTGAATGTTTTAGCATACTTTTTCCAATCAAATACTTTTGAAATTAATAAAAATTTATCGCCATAATAGGTAGTTACACCTTCATCCAAATATCCCAAAACAGTATAGTTCTCTTTACTATAATCGTAGGGGTACATTTCGATGGGGCGTATTTGTTTTACATTCCATGTATGATATAATTCGTGTGAACTAACCCCAAGTAATTCATTATACCATCCATCCGGCTTCATTATATCATAAGAAGGGCCTAACGCAATTACAGTTGAATTGCTATGTTCAACACCATGGTAAGTCCTATGCGTTAATATTTGAAATAGAAAGTGATATTCCTCTACTGGGAAATCACCAAAAGCAGTTATCTGCACTTTAGTAAAATTTCTAAAATCACTTTCTAATTTATTCCAGTCAGGCTTACATTCTCCCTGAAACCATAAATTAAATGTTACTCCACTTTCATTATAACTATGATGCTGTAAGTTGGCACTTGCGATAAATGGACAATCTACCAATTCATGAAAATCCTTACAAAAAAATTCATGGTTAGTTTTTTCTGTGAGGCCTGTAGCTACCTTATAATCTGAAGGAATAATTAGCTTCAATTCACATGCTTCATTAATCCTATCAGGCATATACATAAAGCAATTTACCCCATTTACATAGATTTGTTCATCATCTAAATAAGATGAGCCAGCATTAATTTCATTAGCAAAGTAGTTGTATTTGATATGGATGATCTGATTTCCATCAGTTTCCACTTCCCATAAATCTTTGGTTAGTTTTTTAAAATTTAGTGCTTCTCCTTTATGGTTAAATGCTCCCCATTTTTGAATATTTTTGGAAAAATTTCCAAGTTCATATCTCCCAGGTCGCCAAGCAGGTAATTGAATTTCAATTTTTTCAGAAATCACATTTTCGATGATATATTCAATATCAATGTAATGATTGTTTGGCTTTGAGTAGGAAATAATGTATTTCATTTGTTGAGTTTATAAAGTTGAAAGTTATAAAGTATAAAGTAAAAGAAAATGATTTACATTAAATATTGTAAACTTTATAACTTTCAACTTTATAACTTTCAACTTTATAACTAAATTCGCATCTTACTTTAGTTTGATATAAAAAATAGTGTTTAGATATGAGTTATGATGTAATTGTTGTTGGAAGTGGTCCTGGCGGATATGTTGCTGCCATTAGGGCATCTCAATTGGGTTTAAAAACGGCTGTGGTTGAAAGGAGTGAATTGGGAGGTATTTGTTTAAATTGGGGATGTATCCCAACAAAAGCCTTATTGAAAAGTGCTAATGTTTTTGATTATATCAATCACGCTGAAGATTACGGTATAAAAATTAAAGGTGCCGATGCTGATTTTCCTGCCATTGTAAAGAGAAGTAGAACTGTTGCTGAGGGGATGAGTAACGGAATACAATTCTTAATGAAAAAGAATAAGATAGATGTAATTAATGGTACTGCAAAAGTGAAAGCAGGTAAAAAAATTGATGTTACTGATGACAAAGGCAAAGTAACTGAGTATGCTGGAAATAATATCATTATTGCTACTGGTGCTCGATCTAGAGAATTGCCAAATTTGCCTCAAGATGGTAAGAAAATTATAGGATATAGAGAGGCTTTGGTATTACCTAAATTACCAAAAAAGATGGTAGTTGTGGGTTCTGGAGCCATTGGTGTTGAGTTTGCTTATTTTTATAATGCAATGGGGGTTGAGGTAACCATAGTTGAGTTCATGGATAGCATTGTACCTATTGAAGATGAAGAAGTATCTAAACAGCTAGGTCGTTCTTTTAAGAAATCAGGAATTAAAATAATGACTAGTTCTTCTGTAGAAAGTGTTGATACCAAAGGAACAGGATGTGTGGCTTTAGTGAAAACTAAAAAAGGAGAAGAAAAAATAGAATGTGATGTTGTTCTTTCTGCTGTAGGCATAAAATCAAACATTGAAAATATAGGTTTAGAAGAAGTTGGAATTGCTACTGATCAAGATAAAATTTTAGTTAATGATTACTACCAAACTAACATCCCTGGATATTTCGCAATTGGTGATGTTGTTCCAGGTCCAGCTTTAGCACATGTTGCTTCTGCTGAGGGAATCATTTGTGTGGAGAAAATTTCTGGAATGGATGTGGAACCATTGGATTATGGTAATATTCCAGGATGTACCTATTGTGCGCCAGAAGTTGCTTCAGTTGGTATGACTGAATCTGCAGCAAAAGAGGCAGGCTATGAATTAAAAGTAGGAAAATTTCCTTTTTCAGCATCTGGAAAAGCAAGTGCTGCTGGGCATAAAGATGGATTTATTAAATTAATTTTTGATGCCAAATATGGAGAAATATTAGGAGGACATATGATTGGTGCAAACGTAACAGAGATGATTGCTGAAATAGTTGCTATTAGAAAATTAGAAACTACAGGTCATGAATTAATCAAAACAGTTCACCCTCACCCCACGATGAGTGAGGCAATCATGGAAGCTGCTGCGGCAGCCTATGATGAGGTGATTCATATGTAGTCGGTATCCGACTGATATACTTATTTATACAAATGTTATTTTAATCAACCTGAGAATGACATTTTGTTTTTTGTATTTTTACAGCTATGTGTGGAATAGTAGGTATAGTGTCTTCAAATGTGAAAGAATTGGCTAAAATTGCTACTGCCACCAAAACACTTTCAAAAAGAGGCCCAGATAATAGAAGTACTGTTAAATTTGATAATCTTTCTATTGGCCATGCCAGACTGTCTATTATTGATACATCGAAGGCTGCGAATCAACCATTAACTGATGCTACTGAGAGGTACACTATTGTTTATAACGGAGAAGTTTATAATTACCAATCTTTAAGAGATGATTTAATTTCAGAAGGAGTAGTTTTTACTACGAATTCTGACACTGAGGTTTTACTTAACCTTTACATTAAATATGGAGAAAATTGTTTAGAAAAATTAAATGGGTTTTTTGCGTTTGCAATATATGATGCAACCAAAAACTCATTATTTATAGCTAGAGATCGAATTGGGATTAAACCTCTTTTGTACTATTTTGATGGAGAACAATTTATCTTCTCTTCTGAACTAAAGGCAATTTTGACCTTTAATATTAAAAAAGAAATTGATGAAGTAAGCTTATTTAATTATTTGCAATTCAATTATATACCAACAAATAATTCAATTTTTAAGAAAATAAGAAAATTAAATCCAGGGCACTTTATTTTTATAAAAAATATTTATGAATTACCCAATGAAATAGAAGAAGCTCTTTATTATGAAATTCCTTTTAATCAGGAAGAGACTATACAAACTAGTGCTTTTAACTACGAAAAAGCTCAAGAAATGCTCAGAAATTTATTGGACGATTCTGTGAAAAAAAGATTGATTTCAGACGTGCCAGTTGGAACTTTTTTAAGCGGAGGAGTAGATTCTTCCATAATTAGTTTGCTAGCAAAAAAACATAAACCTGATTTACAAACTTTTTCAATTGGTTATAGAGATGAACCCTTTTTCGATGAAACACATTATGCCAATATAGTTGCAAAAAAAATTGGCAGTAATCACGAAGCTTTTTCTCTTTCTAATGATGATTTGTTTGAAAATTTAAATGATATTTTAGAATACATTGACGAACCTTTTGCTGATTCTTCAGCTATAGCCGTTTATTTATTGAGTAAATACACAAAAAATAAGGTTACAGTTGCATTATCCGGAGATGGAGCTGATGAAATGTTTTCTGGCTATAATAAGCATATGGCAGAATATAATGCTCGACATCCAGGGATTAAAGAGTCAATGGTTAAAATGGGACTTCCAATATGGAAACTCTTGCCTAAGTCAAGAAATTCTAAATTTACGAATATCAATCGTCAACTACATAAATTTAGCATAGGCGCAAAACTTTCTCATAAAGCAAGGTATTGGCAATGGGCATCCATCATAAATGAAGAAAAAGCTAATTATTTGTTAAAGGAAGAGCTAGTTTTTAATCCTCAGAGGTTAACAGACATGGCTTTTGACTACAAGAAAAGAAAAGATGAATTACTTAAAAACATCAGAAAGGAAGGAGACATTAATGATGTGCTTTGTGCAGATATGAAAATGGTGTTACCTAATGATATGCTCAGAAAAGTGGACTCTATGAGTATGGCAAATAGTTTGGAAGTGAGAACTCCATTTTTAGATCATCGGGTAGTAAACTTTGCCTTTTCATTACCCGCAGCATTTAAAATAAATGTTGATATGAAGAAAAAAATTCTTCAAGATGCTTTTAGAAGTGATTTACCTGAAGAAATATATAACCGACCAAAACATGGGTTTGAAGTTCCTCTTTTGAGTTGGTTTCGAAATGAATTACGCGAAAAAATTGAAAATGATTTATTAAGTGATTCTTTTATTGAGGAGCAAGGTATATTTAATGTTGCAGCTATAAAGGAATTAAAACGACAGTTATTTTCTAATAATCCAGAAGATGTACAGGCAACCATTTGGGCGTTAATCGTGTTTAATACTTGGTGGAAAAAATATTTACAAGATTAGTGGAAAGAAAAATTAAAGTATTAAGAATTATCAATAGGTTTAATTTAGGAGGTCCATCTTTTAATGCGGCTTATTTAACCAAATTTTTAGAGCCTGAATTTGAGACCTTATTGGTTGGCGGTGTCAAATACGAAGAAGAAGAAAGTTCCGAATTTATTTTAGAGAAATTAGGTATCACTCCGATTATAATCCCTGAAATGCAACGAAAAATTAATTTGATAAATGATTATAAGGCGTTCAAAGAAATAAAAAAAATAATCAAAGAATTCAAACCAGACATTATTCATACTCATGCGGCAAAGGCCGGTGCTTTAGGTAGGTATGCAGCATTTCAGTGCAATGTCCCCATCATTATTCATACTTTTCATGGGCATGTTTTCCATTCTTATTTTGGTAAATCTGAAACTCAATTTTATAAAAAAGCGGAACGGCAATTGGCTAAAAAATCAACTAAAATAATTGCTATCAGCGATATTCAAAAGGAAGAGCTTTGGAAACACCATAAGATTTGTAGTGAAGATAAAGTTGCAGTAATTCCGTTAGGATTTGATTTAGAAAAGTTTCAGGAAAATATTAGTGAGAAAAGAAAGTCATTTAGAAATAAGTACCAGATTAATGATGATGAGATAGCAATTGGAATTATTGGAAGATTGGTCCCAATAAAAAATCACACTTTATTTATTAATGCTATTTATGAACTTCAAAAAAGAACATCTAAGAAAATTCGGGCATTTTTAATAGGAGATGGCGAAGATAAAAATAAACTAATTGACCAATTAAAACGTATTGAACTTGATTATGTAGAATGGAATAATAATCAAAGCCCTGCATCGGTTACATTAACTTCTTGGATTAAAGATATTGATTGGGTTAATGCAGGAGTTGACATTATTGCGTTAACTTCGCTTAATGAGGGAACTCCTGTTACTTTAATTGAAGCTCAGGCATCAAATAAGCCAATCGTTACAACAAGAGTAGGAGGAGTGGAAAATATAGTTTTAAAAAATGAGACTGCTTTTGTGGTAGAGTCTCAAAATTTAGAAGAAGTTGTATCGGCTTTATTGAAATTAGTTGAAGATGAAGAATTAAGAAAAAAAATGGGAGAAAAAGGATGGGATTTTGTTAATAAGGAATTTCATTATACACGATTGGTAAAAGATATGAAAAACCTTTATTTATCCTTGCTAAACAATAATTAAAAATATGTGTTTATTCCCATAGATTTTAATAGATTTGTTAGGTTATAAAAGAAAAAAAGAATGAATTTGAATATATTAAAAAGAGTTGTCATTTTTACAGTAATAATTTCATTGTTCGCATGTAATTATAATTCAAGTGTGATGATGAAGAGTAAAAAGAACTATTCTTATGACGCCCCACCAACAGATACAATATCTGAGTATATTATATCTACCAGCGATATTCTAGAATTCAAATTATATACCAATGATGGTAGTTTATTAGTCGATTTCACTGCTATTAAAGATCAGCAGAGTACTGCAAATAGAGTTACAAATTTTCAATATTTAGTGGAATTTGATGGACTATGCAAATTGCCAATAATTGGTAGGACTGAGTTAGTAGGTATGACTATTAAAGAAGTTGAAAATTTATTGGAAGAAAAATATTCCAAATATTATATAAAACCTTTTGTACAATTAAAGGTAGTTAATAAAAGGGTTACTGTTTTTCCAGGAGGTAGTAGCAAGGCTCAAATTGTATTACTTCAAAATAATAATATGAAACTCATTGAGGCCCTTGGCGCTGTGGGTGGGTTAACTAAATTGGCTAAAGCAAATCGAATTAAACTAATTAGAGGGGAGTTGAAAAATCCAAAAGTTTATTTATTTGATTTTAGCACATTAGAAGGTATAAAACAATCCGATTTTGTTTTACAGGCAAATGATATAATATATGTAGAGCCTCGTTCCGATTATCTACAGGAATTAGTAAGAGATATTGCACCAATTATAAGTTTAATAACGAGCACAATTACATTAATTATTGTAATTAATAGTCTTAATAAATAAGAACCCTTAAATGGAAGAAAATAATTCTTCAAATACTCAAAATCAGGTAAAGGCAAGGAAAAGAAGTAATCTTAATACTGAGTCTGACCCAGTATTATTTTTCCATTTATTAAAGAGAAATTTATTATGGTTTGCGTTAATTTTTGGAGTTACCTTATCAGGTTCTTTTCTTTACCTTAGGTATACTGTTCCCGTTTATGAATCAAAATTGGTTTATCAGGTAAATTCAATCAATACTGCAAATAAAGTACTTGACGTAAATGAATTTCAAGAAACAAATAGTTTGGCTAAAGATGTAGAGGTTTTAAAATCTAAACTTTTATTTAAAAGAGCTTTAAAGAGGATTCCAATAGCTGTTACTTATTACAATCAAGGTGAAATTTTAACCAATGAACT
>JBFIEB010000073.1:0-10321 GCA_041603555.1 Vicingaceae bacterium | reverse complement strand
GAGCTCACATCGACGGGGGGGTTTGGCACCTCGATGTCGGCTCGTCACATCCTGGGGCTGGAGAAGGTCCCAAGGGTTGGGCTGTTCGCCCATTAAAGTGGCACGCGAGCTGGGTTCAGAACGTCGTGAGACAGTTCGGTCCCTATCTGTTGTGGGCGTTGGAAATTTGAGAGGAGCTGACTCTAGTACGAGAGGACCGAGTTGGACGAACCTCTGGTTTATCTGTTGTGACGCCAGTTGCATTGCAGAGTAGCTACGTTCGGATTGGATAAGTACTGAAAGCATATAAGTACGAAGCCAACCTCAAGATGAGATTTCCCTTAAGGGTCGTTAAAGATGATGACGTTGATAGGTTGCAAGTGTAAAGGCAGTGATGTCAAAGCTGAGCAATACTAATTACCCGAGGGCTTTCTAACTAAACAATAAATTTTATTTTTAATTTCTTTCAATGTATGTCATATTGATATTGATGATTTATGGTGACTATTGCAGTGGGGATCACCTCTTTCCATTCCGAACAGAGAAGTTAAGCCCATTAGCGCAGATGGTACTAGGTTTTCCTGGGAGAGTATGTCGTTGCCAATTTTAATTAAGCCTCATTCTATTGAATGAGGCTTTTTTATTACTTTCGTTTTGTATGATAAATACTTTTTTAAAAATACTATTCACATTCTTTACTTTCTTTTTTCTCTATCACATACAGGGACAAAATTTGGATTCATTAATTATTGTTGATTCTAAATATGATTCTATATTAAGGTCAGATGAAGAATCTATGAATACATTATTTTATAAACACAAGAATGATGTATTGATAAACGATTTAGGACCATATGGATCTTCTTTTTATTACCCAACAGCATGTCATTTTTATATAAAAAAATTAATTGAAAGGCCTGATTCTTTTAATATTAAGCTTTATAAGCTATCTGGACTTAAACCATATACTAATGTAACATACATAAATGCAAGTAGAAAAGAACAAATATTTTCTGTAAAACATGTTCAAGAATTTGGAAAACTACTTTTTTTGGATTTTAATTTAAAAAAAATAAGTTCTTCTGGGCTTTATTCCAATCAAGAAGCTAATAATACTATTTTTGAAGGGAATGTACAGTATCGTTCTAAAAAGGATAATTATAGGCTTAAATTTTCCAACGGAATATATAGGAATTTTTATGAGGAAAATGGAGGTCTTCTATATTTAAAAGACTTTGAAACAAGTTTGTTTAATGATAAATTGAACTATTCTGTTAATTTGCAAAGCTCTAGTTCGTTTCTAAAAAAATATAATTACAAGCTTGATCAGAGAATTGATTTATTTCGGTTTAATACTGACTCAATAGGAAAGAAGAAAGTTTTTATGAAATACAAAATAAACTATTATACACAACAAAAAGTATTTTTTGATAATGATCCTTTATCAAGTATTTACAATACTATTTATTTAGATTCTGCTTCAACAATTGATTCTATTTATGCTAATAATTTAAGTAATACAGCTTATATTGGCTTTAGAAATAACATATTTAAATTTGAAGTATTTGGGCAGTATGATCAAAATGAGTATAAACAAAGTTTTGGAGTAAGTAGTGTTTATCATAATACTTATGCAGGTTTTTCTACAGGTTTGAAAAGAAAATCATTAAATGCTAACCTTATTGCTAAATATGGGATTGATGGCTATAATCAAGGAGATTTCGAATCAGAACTATTTTTATCTTATGATAAAAAAAAATATAATTTTACTGGAGGGGTTAGCTATTTTTTGAATGAACCTACTCTAAAATATGTTTACTATAATTCTAACCATTTTATTTGGAATAATTCGTCTTTCGAAAAGCAATCTGTACTTGATTTTCATATCGAGTTTAAGTTGAAAAAATTACAATTGGAATTTAAGGCAGAAAGCAAATTGTTGTATAATACCCTTTATTATGATAGTTTGGCAGTAGCAAATCAGGACAAAAATGCTAACTCCATCTCTTCATTTTCTTTGGCAAAAGATTATAAGTTGTTAAATTTCTATTTTAGAACAGCTTTTATTTATCAGTTAACTTCTGATAAAATTCTATTTCCGTTACCAGAAATTATTGGGAGACAAGTTTTGTATTACCAAAAATATATTTTTAAAGGAGCCCTTAAGGTTCAGTTTGGTGTAGGATTTTCTTATTCTACAGCATATTATGGTTATGCTTACATGCCAGCAATTAATGAATTTTACGTGCAAGGGCATACTCAATTGGGTTATTATCCTAAGGTAGATGTTTTTATTAATACACATTTAAAGAGAGCTCAAATTTTCTTAAAATATGAGCATGTAAATGCTGGTGGAAGTTTGCATAAATCGTATGCCGTTCCTGGTTACCCACCAATGCCAAAGTCGTTAAAATTTGGCGTCTCTTGGAATATGTTTGATTAGGTTTTCTGTTTTTTCTTTTTAGCAGCTGGAAATAAGATGTTATTTAAAATTAAACGGTAACCAGCCGAATTAGGGTGTAAGTTCAAATCTGTTGGTGGGTCTCCAACCATGTGCTGGTAATCTGCAGGATCATGCCCACCATAAAAAGTCCAAGTTCCCTTTCCCATTTCACCATGTATGTACTTTGCGGAATTGAGTGATTTGTTTTCTCCCATTACCAATACACTAGATTTTAAAAACTGTTTATTATAACCAGTAGTTTGTCCGAAAAACCCATTTACAATGCTTGTATGGTTCTGGCATAACATGGTTGGCACAATATCCCATTTTGCTGAAAAATCAAATAAGGTAAAATTGTCAATTTTTTTTGGTGTTTTAGCGTGGGTTGAGGTTGCATCTATATTCGAAAATTCATATTCTATAGGGTTTGTTTTTAATGTAAAATCTTTAAAAGCGTAAGTTTTACTGTAATCTAATTGAGCGTTGTAATTTGGCGTTGTTCCATCTCCATCAAACATCGATTCGCAAACATCTAATCCTTCTGCAGCTAGAGCAATATCTAATGCATCTGTTCCTGAACACATTGCAAACAAAAAACCACCACCAAAAGTAAATTCTTTTATATTTTTTGCAACCGCTAATTTTAATTGAGAAACTTTACTAAACCCCAATCGAGAAGCTGTTTCCTCGTTATATCTAACTTGTTCTCGATACCATGGGGCATTTCTATAGTGACCGTAAAATTTACCGTATTGCCCTGTAAAATCTTCATGGTGAAGGTGTAGCCAATCGTATTTTGGGAGTACACCTTCGATAATTTCATCATCATAAACTATGTCATAAGGGATTTCGGCATAGGTTAAAACTAGGGTGACAGCATCATCCCATGGTTGTTTATTTTTTGGGGAGTAAACGGCAATTTTTGGTTCTTTTTCTAATTTCACTACATCCATGTTTACTTCTGGATCAGCAATTTCTGTAAGTATAGCAGTAGATTTAACATTTGCTATTACTTCAAATGAAACACCTCTAATAATTAACTCTTCTTCGATTGTTTTAATGTGCTTCATCATAAAACTACCGCCACGGTAATTGAGGAGCCAATCAATTTCAACGTTGTTTTGTAATACCCAGTAGGCAATTCCGTATGCCTTTAAATGGTTTTTTTGGCTCTCATCCATAGGAATAAGCAAGTAAGTAGCACTTACTTTTAGTGAGAAAAATAAAAGAATAAAGAAGAATATTAATTTTTTAAAAATCCGCATCTTAAGTCTAAATTACGCATAAACTTAAAGGATATTATTCGTAAACTGCTTTTTTGTTGTGAACTAATCCTCCTAACTCCTTTTTTTAAGAGAAAAAGTATTAAAAAGGGGTATCGTTATCATCATCCATACCATAATCAAAATTATCATCTTCAGAGTCATTCATCTTAGATGGTTTAGTTACGACAGAATCAAAATCTTCTCCTATTGGCATATTAGTATTGGTATTGTCAAATTCTCCAAAGTCAGACATTCCAGCTTCAAAATCTTGAAATTTAGCTAAGTGATTAACGAACTTTAGTTTAACATCTCCAACAGAACCATTTCTGTGTTTAGCAATAATAATTGTTGCCATTCCTGTAGTTGAATTTCCGGCTTCATCTTCAGTTAAACCATAATATTCTGCTCTATGGATAAATTGTACCATATCTGCATCTTGCTCGATAGAACCAGATTCTCTTAAATCAGAAAGCTGTGGTCTTTTATCCCCACCTCTTGTTTCTACAGCTCTACTTAATTGAGAAAGTGCTAAAACAGGAATGTTTAATTCTTTGGCAATGCTTTTTAATGAACGAGAAATCATACTAATTTCCTGTTCTCTGTTTCCATTTTTATTATCTCCACCCCCTGTCATTAGTTGTAAGTAATCAACAATAAGTAACTGAATATCGTGTTGTGACTTCAACCTTCTTGCTTTAGCTCTCAGTTCAAATATTGACAATCCAGCAGTATCATCAATAAAAATTGGAGCTTCAGCTAGCCCATCAATTTTAGTATGTATTTGTTGAATTTCATCAGCACGTAAATTTCCACTTCTTAATTTTTCTGAAGAGATTTCAGATTCTGCAGAAACTAACCTAGTTACTAGTTGAATTGAAGACATTTCCAACGAAAAGAAAGCAACTGGAATATTAAAATCTACAGCAGCATTCCTTGCTAAAGAAAGCACGTAAGAAGTTTTTCCCATCGCTGGACGAGCTGCAATAATTACTAAATCTGAAGGTTGCCACCCAGCAGTCATTCGATCAAGAGCAGTAAAACCAGAAGCAACCCCAATTACTCCACTTTCCTGATTTTTAGCTTCCTCAATTTTCTTGATGGATTCCCTAATCAAGTCAGACATTGTTTCGTAATTCTTTCTAATATTACCTTCAGCAACCGAAAATAAATTAGTTTCAGCTTTATCTAGTAATGAAAAGACATCAGTTGTTTCGTCATAAGCATCAGTAATAATTTCTGAAGAAATTCTGATTAGCTCTCGTTGAATATATTTTTGAGAAATAATACGCGCATGGAATTCAATATTTGCAGCAGAAGCTACACGATTTGTTAATTGAGTAATGTAATAAGGTCCTCCAATTAAATCTAGCTCGCCTCTTTGTTTTAGCTCGTTAGTAACAGTTAATATATCAACAGGTTCAGAACGTTGAAAAAGATCTTGAATTGCGGAAAATATTTTTTGATGGATTTCTTTGTAAAAACTTTTAGGTTGAAGAATATCTATAGCTGCATTTACAGCTTCTTTTTCAAGCATTAATGCTCCTAAAACCGCTTCTTCTAAATCTACTGCTTGTGGCGGAAGCTTACCGTGCTCTAGGTTTTGGCTAATTGGTATGACTGGTTTTGTTCTTTTTTTAGTGGATATTTTATTTGCTTCAGCCATGTTTCAAAAGTACAAAATAGTGTTGTTAGATGAGTGATTAAATTATTAGAAAATTAGCTTTATTTATTAAACGGAATTAATCCTTTAAAGTTTAGTAGATTAACACTTTACTAACTTGTTATCAACGGCTTATTAACAAGGTTGTTAAAAATAAAGATAAAAATCATAACTTTATTTTATGAATCGGAAGATTTTATATTCCTTATTTATAATTTTCATTTTATTTTTTTCTTGTAAAAAGGATAAGGATGAAACTAAGCCTACTATTATTGTTACGGCACCTTCTTATTTGCAACAAATAAATGCTGTTGACAATGTACAAATTATAGCAACTATTAGTGATGATAGAAACATTGAAAGAGTAACGGTTTCGCTTAGAGATGACAATGACATTGTGGTTTTATCTACAATCACAAAGAAGCCAAATACTAAAGACTACTATCTAAATATTTTTTATGAAATGGATAACATTCATATGCTATCTGGAGAATACTATTTTGATATAAGCGCATCTGATGGGGAGAACACTACCCATAAATATATTACAGTATTTGTAAATGATGTTGTAAAGGTTAGAGAAGGAATGTTTGTTATAAGTAACTCAGGAAGCATGTCGGATATTTATTATTTAGATAATACTTACAATGCAAGTTCATATGTTTCTGTATCTGGAGATTATTTAGGTGCTGCAGTAAATTCTTATGATCAACAATTACTGCATGTTTCATCTATATTTGGAAGCTTAACTTCCATTAATTTAAAAACATGAAGTACGAAGTGGAATATACCTATAATTAGTTCTCCGCCTATTCCTTATTATATGGGTTTTTTGTATGATAATCAAAACATTTATATGGGTTTAAGAAATGGAGTTGTACAGGGTTATGATAATAATGGATCACCAAATTATAGCGCAGGAGCTAATCCAAGTCATTATGTTGAAAGCTCACTAGTCCATGAAAATAATTATTATGTCACTGAACAACGTGCAATTTCTGGTGGTTCTGTAGATCTTGTGCTTTATTGGATGGCTTCTGGAGCAATGGTGCAGCAATCTGCAATAAATGAGGATATAAAAGGGGTTTATTCTCAAACGTCTAGTACTATTGTTCTACTTACCAATGATGTTGCTTTAAATGGAAAATTGACTTTTTATGATATACCATCAGGATTAACTTCATCGCCTTTTGCTATTAATGTAGGACAAATTGATGATTGTTTAGAAATTTCTGCTGGAGTTTATTTAGTTGCCGAAGGTGGGGACATTACTTTAATTAATGCAAATAGCTGGTCAAAATCGTCTTATTTAACGGGAATTGGAGCTAATAAAATTTGGTATGATGAATTGACTAATGAATTGTTTGTTGCTAATGGAAATTCTCTTGATATCTATGATTATTCTTCTAAAAATTTTAAAGGGAATTATATTCACACAGGAGTAATAAAAGACGTAGTTTTTTGGTACAATAAATAATTACTCGTTAATTACCCCCATAGCACAAAACTTGTTAATTCTTTTACTAACCAATTTTTCTGAATCAGACTCTTTGAGTTTTGTTAAATGTTTAACAATTTCTTTTTTAACAATACAATACATTTCCTCTGGGTTGGCATGAGCACCGCCACAAGGTTCTTTTATAATACCATCAATTAGCTTATTTTCCAGCATATCCTCAGCAGTAAGTTTTAATGCTTCTGCTGCTTGTTCTTTAAATTCCCAACTTCTCCATAAAATCGATGAGCAGGATTCTGGAGAAATAACAGAATACCAAGTATTTTCAAGCATGAGTACTTTATCTCCAATACCAATACCTAATGCACCACCAGAAGCCCCCTCTCCAATAATCACAACAATTATCGGAACAGTTAATTGACACATTTCTAACAGGTTCCTTGCAATCGCTTCCCCTTGTCCTCTTTCTTCCGCCTCTAAACCTGGGAATGCTCCAGGAGTATCAACAAGACATATAAGTGGCTTGTTGAATTTTTCAGCTAATTTCATTAATCGAAGAGCTTTTCGATAACCTTCAGGGTTTGCCATTCCAAAATTCCTGTACTGGCGCATTTTGGTATTTATTCCTTTTTGTTGACCAATAAACATGACTGATTGCCCATCTATGCTTCCAAAACCACCAACCATAGCTTTGTCATCCTTAACTGTTCTATCACCATGTAATTCGATAAATTCACCATCAGTTAAGGCTTGAATATAGCTAAGTGTATACGGTCTTTCAGGATGTCTAGAAACTTGAACTTTTTGCCAAGCAGTTAGATTGCTATAAATCTTTTTTCGGGTTTCTTTTAGCTTCTTTTCTATTTCGTTTACAATCTTAGAAGTATCAACACCTTCTTCCTCTTGTAACTTAGTGTTTTCAGCTAATTGATCCTCTAACACTTTTATTGGTTCTTCAAAATCTAAATATACTGCCATCTTTTTCCAATAATAAATAGGGTACTAAATTACTAATTTTGTTTACTCACTCGATAATTTTGGAAAATCTTCAAGTAAAGAATAAATGAGGTGATTTCCTTTTGATACTTTAATAGAAAGGTTATCAATGGCTATTTCTTTTTTATCTTGATTCCAGAAATAAACCCTTAACTCTAAGTTTTCTTTTAGTTGATTTTCTTTTATTAGCTCATTCAGTTGAACTGAAAAATAAACGTTTTCCCACTCATCTTTTTTCTCCATCCAGTTTTTAGTTTCTGTTGAACGCCAAGCCAAAGAATTTTCACCATCTACAATTTCAAGTATTAATAATCCGTGACTGTCACTTAGCCTTTTTACCGAAACAGAAGCTTCGACAATTACGAATGAATTTGGTATTTCCTTACCGAGTGGAAAACTCAAGGTTGGACCCCATTCTTCATCATTATTAAATTGATAATACTGATTGTTCGAAATCGAATCTTTTTTAAGATGACTGACAAATATAGAATCTGCTTCTTCTTCAAATTGATAGGTGTCCTTTTTAATCCAAGATTTTGCTTGGTTATCCTTTATATTGGAAAGCCTATAATAATTATGACAAAAACCAAAATCTTTTTCCAACACAAAGGGATAGTGTTCATATAGAATGCTCATTAAATTTTCGGGTAAATTAAAAGCAATAACCTCATCATCAGCTATTTTATAAATCGTTTCTTTAAATTCTATAGGTGAAGGAACATTGTTGTGCATATTGTAATAGTCAAAATTACAATTGAATTTTTCTTGATAAAATTTAATGTTAAAGTCGGCTGTATTATAAATAACAAAAGGATTACCGCCAGACTTAATAACGTTATTGGTTTTACTCACAACTGATTTAGCTATCCCTTTTTTAAATAGGTTGTAATGGTCTCTTTGATTAACCAAGGTAAAAACGTTAACGAATAAAATCCCTGAACAGAACAGCACAATTAATTTTGGTTTGATTTTTTGGCTAAAGGAAAAAATAAAAATTAGCATGAATGGTAAAGAGAATAATAAAGATCGATATGGCATTACAGGTCTTACTAAAACGGAATAAATAAATCCAATAATAAAAATCAATGCAAACCAGCTGAAAGCAATTAGGGTGTATTTATTATAGGATACTTTAGAATTTATTATAGAATAAACTATTATTCCAACAATCAATAAAACTGTTATTAGGGAATATTGAAACACATAAAAAAGGTAATCTAAAATATAGGTTGCAGTTGGTTTAACAAGATAATCTATGCCATCATAATTCATTTGTTGAATCATAATTGAAATATTGGGCAAGAAGAATAAGCCAATTAATAAATTAGCTAAAATGTATTTTAATAGCTGCTTTCTATCAATAAAAAAAAGACCAGTTAAGCCAATTACAGCAATTTGGAGTGTGCCAAAATAATGATTATAAGCACACAATATTCCGAATAAAAGGTATAGAATATAATTACTTGACTTTGCTTTATTTTCTATAATTTTTGTCCATTGAAGTGCCACTAATAGACAAAAAAATAAACCACTAATGTATGGCCTGGCAATTTGATTGTACATAATTACAAATTGAATAGAAACGAAAAAAGCAGTAGTAAGAAGAGCTACATTTTTATTGAACCAGGTTTTAGTTAATTTGAAGAGCAAAGGGATGGAGCAAATACCCATCAAGAGGAATGGTAATTTTATTAGAATTTCATTATTGCCTACTAATTTTAACCAGAAATATAGAAATATTTGTATTAAAGGAGGATGAACATCATCGGCAATACTGTTTTTAAATACTTTGACCAATGAATCATAATTGGATCGATAAATTGCGCTTAATTCATCAGCTGTTAAAGGAGCTATGTGTACATTATAGCTAAATAATATTACGCCAATTAGGCCTATAAAAAAGAAGGAATATTGTTCTAAAGAAATTTTTCTTAGAAATGGGAGCATTTCAATTAACTTTGTAATCAAAAGTAGTATAAATTTTATTCATCGGAATGATAACTTACCCAAATGCTAAAATAAATATAGGATTGAATGTGGTTGAAAAACGAGCTGATGGATTTCATAACATAGAAAGTATATTTTACCCTGTTTTTGATGTGCATGATATTTTAGAGGTTATTGAAAGTGATAAAAATAAAATTGAATTTAGTTCCACAGGTATTGAAATTCTAGGTGACATAAATGATAATTTATGTTTAAAAGCATATCATTTATTAAAAGAAGATTTTTCCATTCCTAGTATTAAAGTTCATTTACACAAAATGATACCCATTGGTGCTGGATTGGGTGGTGGTTCATCTGATGCTGCATTTATGCTGCTGTCTTTAAATGATATTTTTGATTTGGGGTTAACAACTTCTCAATTAATTGATTATGCCAAAAAATTAGGAAGCGATTGTGCTTTTTTCATAGAGAATAAGCCAGTATATGCTTTTAATAAGGGTGATGAGTTTGAGCAGATTGAATTAGATTTATCTGATTATGATGTTTGGGTTGATTGTCCTGAAATTCACATTGGT
>JBFIEB010000072.1:0-10367 GCA_041603555.1 Vicingaceae bacterium | reverse complement strand
CATAACTAAACCAACTACCAGCTTTTTTAATGATATCATGGTCAACCGCTAAATCAATGATTTCGCCTACCTTAGAAATACCCAGCCCGTACATAATATCGAACTCTGCTTTTCTAAATGGTGGAGCTACTTTGTTTTTAACTACTTTAACCCTTGTTCTGTTTCCTATCACATCTTCACCACTTTTAATTTGAGAAGACCTTCTAATATCTATTCTAACAGAAGCATAAAATTTAAGTGCGTTTCCACCAGATGTTGTTTCTGGATTACCAAACATTACCCCAATTTTTTCTCTTAATTGATTAATAAAAATAACACAACAGTTCGCTTTTTTAATAGAACCTGTAAGCTTACGCAATGCTTTAGACATTAATCGTGCTTGTAATCCCATTTGAGAATCGCCCATCTCTCCTTCTATTTCAGCTTTTGGTGTTAAAGCAGCAACAGAATCTACAACCAGCAAATCAATAGCTCCTGAGCGAATCAGGTTATCCGCAATTTCTAATGCCTGCTCTCCATTGTCTGGTTGAGAAATAATTAAATTATCAATGTCAACCCCTAATGCTTTTGCATAGCTTGGATCAAAAGCATGTTCTGCATCTATAAAAGCAGCAATACCTCCTTGTTTCTGGCATTCAGCAATGGCATGTATGGTTAAAGTAGTTTTACCTGAGGATTCTGGACCATAAATTTCTACTACTCTACCTTTGGGGTAACCTTTAATACCCAATGCCAAATCTAAGGTTAACGAACCTGTTGGAATTACATCAACATCATCCACAGCATTATCACCTAATTTCATAATGGTTCCTTTTCCATAGGATTTTTCCAATCGATCCATGGTCAATTGAAGTGCTTTTAGTTTTTCTGCGTTTGGTTCTACCATTTCTGCTAATTCTGCTATCATAATTTATATTGTTTTTTGAATATTAATTTTAACACTACAAATATAAGTCAAAATATCTACATTTTGTAGTTTTATTAAAAATAATTTCAAATACCCTTTATTTTAAAGGGATTTAGAGGCTATATTTTTTAAACATTTTCCAACTCATCTAAAATTTGTTGGGTATGATCGGTTGTTTTTACCTTATTAATGATATGAATAATCACCCCATTTTCATCAATTACAAATGTGGTTCTATGGATTCCATCATAGGTTTTGCCCATGAATTTTTTTTCGCCCCACACTCCATATCTATTCAATACTTCCTTATTAGTATCCGCCAATAAATTAAAAGGTAAGTTGTATTTATTAATAAAGCGTTGGTGCTTTTTTTCATCATCTGCACTAACTCCAATTACTTCAAAACCTTCCTTTTTTAATGTTTCATAATTTGCTCCTAAATTGCATGATTGTGCTGTGCAACCAGGTGTTAAATCTTTGGGATAAAAATAAAGAATCACCTTTTTACCTTTATAATCAGTAATAGAATGCGCCTTGCCATTTTGGTCGGTAATATTAAATTCTGGTGCTTTATCTCCTACTTTAAGGTGAAACATTGAGTTAGTTTTAATCCATTACAAAATAGCCTAAACTTTAGTTATAATACAATAGGGAGTCATTCTAATTATTAACAAATTGAAGATTAGTTTTTTGTTTAACTTTAGCTTATGAAAAAAATACTCTTTATACTATCGTTTATTTCTTCTTCAATTCTATTTGGCCAAAATTTAGTTGTCAATGGAAGTTTTGAAAATGTATCTACTATTCCCAACAATCCTGGTCAACTAAATTATGCCATTGGTTGGACAGAATTTAGAGACACGCCAGATCTATACAGCGCATTATCTCCAAGCCCTTCCATGCAGGTGCCAAATGTTGCTGGAGGTTATCAACAACCCTTCCATGGTGATAATTATGTTGGTTTTTTTGCCTATCATACCACAAGTAATGGTAGAGAATATTTAGGAACTACGCTTAGTTCACCTCTAGTTGTTGGAAAGAATTATTCTATCTCCATGTATGTTTCTCTTGCTGCTATAGACTCTAATATTTTTATGACACTCGCGGTTAGTAATATAGGTGCAGTATTTACTAACACTTTATATAGTTTTGCCAACCCTTATCCAATTTTGAATAATGCACATGCTTATTCGTTATCCGTTATTGGTGACACTTCGGCAACATGGGTTAATATTCAAGGAACTTTTGTGGCAGACTCAGCATACCAATTTTTAGCCATTGGAAATTTCTTTAATGATGCAAATACTACTGTCGTAAATTATTTCCCGTTAAGCCCATTTAATTATAGCTATTACTTTGTGGACAGTGTTTCTGTCCATGAAATTCCTTTAACCGGAATAGCGGAGCAAACAAAACATCTAATTAATATTTCGCCAAATCCTGCTTCAACTTCATTTATTATTAATGGCTTAAACAAAGTATATACCCTGAACATTTACAATGCTGTTGGTCAACTACTTTATCAAGAAGACAACATTTTAGCAAGCGATAAAAGAGTTGATGTGAGTCAATATCCAAAAGGTTTATTCTTTATTAAAATTGAATCTGAGGGAGAAGTTTATACGTATAAAATACTTAAGCAGTAGTAATCTGTCATACCGACCAATGCGGAGGTATCTTTTGGCTATGTAGTACAATTTTCAAAAGATTCCTCTATTCCTCCCGATAAAAAAATCGGGATTCAATCGGAATGACATTGCTAAGGAGATTCCGAATCAAGTTCGGAATGACGGGATTCATTTTGTTTATTATGGATTTTTCGGGCATACCAAATACCACCTAAACCAGCAATAATTACCAATACCGCTATAATTTCTGCTTGGGTGGCTTCTATTCCTAAAAAGTTATAGTTATCATTAATTCTAATCTTTTCTATAAAGAAGCGTTCTATTCCATTAAATATTAAATAGAAACAGAACATATAGCCTGGCACTTTTATTTTTTTTCTAAAACCCCATAAAATTCCGAAAATGGTAAATGCCATTAGGGTTTCATAAAATGGAGTGGGCCAAGCGTTGCCTTCGTAAGTCATCCCATCTAATAAAACAGGTCTGCCAGGCGCCCCTAAATCTACCCCATTAATGTTACCAAAATAATCGAACGACCACATCCATTCTGGTAAAAAACTTAGCATTTCCGGCATAGGTAGGTCGTTGGGTATTCCCCAATCTCCATCTCCAGAAAGTTGGCAACCTATTCTTCCGATTCCGTAAGCTAACATCAACCCAGGAGCACAAGCATCAATAACGTGTACTAATTTTAATTTCTTTTTATAGGCATAATACACTACTAAACCACCTCCAACTATTAATCCTCCGTAAATGCTTAATCCGGAAGCAGAAAAAATAACTCCAATGGGATCAGCAAAAAGTCTATCTAAATCTTCTACAGCATCAAAAATCTTAGCCCCAAATATTCCACCCATAGCCGCAATAAAAGTCATAGTACCTACATGCTGATATGGATGCATTGTTTCTTCTACTTCTTCAGGTTCTGGTAAACGCTGTTTTTCGGCATCCCAGTATTTGATAAAAGCCATTAATCCACCACCCAAAATTCCACCTATCCAGCTCCCATCTATAGATAAAATATAGCCAGGTAAATCTTGAATGACCTCATTGTAGTTGAGAATAATTCCTAGCACTTTAAACCCCAATATAAATCCAAATAAACCATTACTAGCCATTTCGGTAATGCCGGCCTTTTCACCTTTCATTACCTTAATAGTTTCTGCAGAAAGCAATCCATCGGCTTCCTTTCTTTTCATTTCCCAAACAAAACACATGTTGGCACCTACAAACGCCCAAGCCACCATAAAACCAAACATTGGTAATGGGAACGAAAATGAAAGTCCGAACAAGTAATTGGTTAAATCTGATAGGTATGGAAACATAAATTAGTTGCTGGTATTTAGTGTTTAGTTGATAGTTCTTCTGTTTCTACTCGGACAATTCCATCTAAATCTATACCGGCTAAATTAATTGTTTTAATTTGATTTTCTAATTCAACATCGTAAGGTACTTTTACTTTTACATAGTTATCAGTAAAGCCATTCAAGTAATTGTCATACTGCTCGGCTTCAAACAATACATTGTAAGTTTTACCTAATTGCTGTTCGTAAAAATGTCTTCTTTTTTTATCTGATAAGATGTGTAGCATCTTGCTTCTTTTTGCGCGTTCATCTTTAGGAACTACTCCATCCATTTTAATGGCGGTAGTGTTTTGTCTTTCAGAATAAGTGAACACATGCAAGTAAGAAACATCTAATTCGTTTAAGAAATTATAGGTAGCTAAAAATTCTTCTTCTGTTTCTCCGGGAAAACCAACAATAACATCTACTCCAATACATGCATCAGGCATTAATTTTTTAATGGTAGTTACTCTGTCTACATATAATTCCTTTTTATATTTTCTGCGCATTGCTTTTAATATGGTGTTAGAACCCGATTGTAATGGAATATGAAAATGAGGCATAAATTTGTCCGATTGAGCAACAAACTCTATAATTTCGGTAGTCAGCAAATTTGGCTCAATGGATGAAATTCTATAACGTTCTATTCCTTCTATTTTATCTAATTCTTGAACGAGCTGATAAAAATTTTCTTCATCTCCTTGTCCAAAATCACCAATGTTCACTCCCGTTAATACTACCTCTTTAGCCTCTGTTAAAGCTACTTCTTTAGCTACTTTAACTGTCTCAGCGATGGAATGGTTTCTGCTTTTACCTCTTGCTAATGGTATGGTACAAAAAGCGCAAAAATAATCACAACCATCTTGAATTTTTAAAAATGAACGCGTTCTATCTCCCTTGGAATAAGAAGGAATAAATTCATTAACCTCTTTTATTTTAGAAGCAATCACCTCAGCCTTTTCTTTCTTTTCAATGTGCTGAAAATGTTCTACTATTTTAAACTTTTCTGAAGCACCCAATACCATATCCACTCCATCAATTTGAGCAATTTCATCAGGTTTTAATTGAGCGTAACATCCAATAATAGCAACAAAGGCATTGGGGTTTATTTTTAATGCTTTTCTTACCAATTGCTTGCATTTTTTATCTGCATTTTCGGTAACCGAACAAGTATTAATCACATAAACATCCGGTGTATCATTAAAATTCACACGAGCAAATCCTTCCTCTTCAAACATTCTCGCAATAGAAGATGTTTCTGAAAAATTAAGCTTACAGCCTAAGGTATATAATGATACTTTTCTGTTCGGATTCATAAAGTGGCGAAGTTAATTATGAATGTTGGATTATGAATGATGAATACTGAAATAAATAATATGTTGGCAAAAATTTGCTTCCTCAAATTCAGATAAGCGATAAAGTTTCTCAAAATAATTATCTGGACTCATTGAGTCCTACTTTAGGAAGATTATTTCTGCCTTATTGATTTTTAATTCTGGCTTGTTATTTTTTACAAAAGTGGTTTTAATAACATATTTACCATCTTTCTCGGCAGTTAGGTTACCTTCCAATTTACCATAATACTTCCAATGTTTGATTCCATTGATTTCGACTAGGGATTCATTCTGGTTCTCAGTAGTCAATAAAGGATCTGTTCCTCCTTTGAACAAATAAACATCCCCAAGATAAAACTCACAATCATACACAAACTGTGGCTTCTCCCTATATTCAATATCCATGTCCGTATAGAGGTTAAGGGTTTCCCCTTTCTTTAATTCAATTTCAAAATCTGCAGGATTATTTTTGAGTAAGTCTATTCTCCCTACTTCATTTTCACATGAAACGAATAGTAATCCAATTATTATTGCGATAATAATTCTCAAGGAATTGAATTAATAAATTTTATAATCGCTTCATTTAACTCAGGAATATTTCTAAGGTCAGGATTAGAATAAGTGGCTCTATTTTCAGTTAAATCACTAGATGATTTCTTTAAAACATGATTCATATTTTCTATAATTACTAACTCAGATTTAGGATTAGATTTATGCAAATTATTAGCATTTTCAGCACCTACCTGAAGGTCAGTTGTACCATTAATTACTAAAATTGGAGTAGCTAATAGTTTAATTTCTTCGGAAGGGTTATGTTTTATCCAAGAAATCATGTACTGCTGTATCGATGGTCGAAATAATGAAAATAGTGGTAAACTTACTTTCTCAACGGTTTCACCATTTTTAAATTTCGTAAAAATTTGTTGTAATTCAGTTTGTGTACTATCTGATAGCGATTTTAACTGTTTGGTTAATATCTCGTCAATTGGAAATCCAGCACCAGCTAGAGAAATATAAGCTTTAAGGGGTAATTCTTTTTCGAGTTCTTTCGAGGCAGACATACCAACTAAAGAGCCTTCACTATGTCCAATGACAATTAATTTTTTAAACCGTACATCATTCAATATTTTGTACCCCCAGTCTATAACATCATTAATATAAGTATCAAATCGTAAATCTTCCTCCTTGGTCATAGCCATTAAACTTTTTCCAACTCCACGCTTATCTATTCTCAAAGAAGCTATTCCATTTTTTGCTAAATCTTCTGCTAAATATTTTAATGAATTATTATCGCCAGTAATCGTTGAGTTTCCGTTTCTATTTGTTGGTCCTGATCCGGGAATGATTAAAGCTACTGTTGAATTATGAGTTTCAGGAACTAAAAGAGTCCCGAATAAGTTACTAGGTCTTGATATTAGCTCGATTTCCTCCTCTTTATAGCTTTGTGCTATAAGTAAAGTAGTGTTTAACAAAAGCAGGATAAATAATTGAAATTTCATGTAATAGAAAATGTTATTAATAGAGTATTATTTTCTCTGTTTTCCTTGTTTGTCCATCAGTAACCACAAGCAAGTAAATACCTTTTGGATATTTGGAAACGTTTATTTGAAATTCAAATTCATATGTGGTTGTTTGATAAACGGCTTTACCAAGACCATCATATAAGGAAATGTTTTTCCCATCAATGTCATTATTTAAGAAACCAATATTTAAGAAGTCATTGCTAGGATTTGGATAAACATTAAACAACGATTCCGCTGTATATTCATTAATCCCAACATTATAACAGTTTCCCGGAATGTTATTATCTACCCATGCTATTCTACTGGTAATCCAATTTTTTAAGTAAGTAATTTCACTAGCATAGGTTGTCCCTATAAAATTATTAGGCCAAACATAAGTGCCTAAAATTGGCCAACGCTGAAAGTTTCTTTGCTGAGATTCGTCCAAATAAACAGCAAGCGTATCTATTTTATTAAGGATGGTATCTAAATGTAATTGATTTAACCTTAGGTTTTCCCATCTACATCTTAGCTCATTATTATAGGTTGTATCTTGTCCCAATCTATCCCACCAGAAAGGAATTAACCAATTGTCTGATGGACAGGTATAATTAAAATCTACCGCCCAACCATTTGTTGGCGAACCTTGGCAATAGTTTGCATTACCAAAAGCCAAATTAAAATCCCAAAGTGGTCCCATATTTATTAATCCCCCTTTACTATCCCTATCTTTATAGAAGTAAGTACTTAATCGGTATCCGTCTACATTTTTGTTTAATTCATTAATGATAAAGAAGTCAATAAAGGATCTAACATTTATAAAACTTCGATATCCTAATGTTGTGTCAATAAAATTTGGTCCATTTAAGGTATTCTCAAAAGTGGTAACATGATTTTCTATGTATGCCGCCTGAGCTGGCAAAATTTCATCCTGCTTAGGGTAATGAAACTGATACCTGATTAATTGACTCCCCGCATTAGGTGGCGGTATTGGTGAACTCCAGTCGTATCCTAAACTCCCTGTAGCTTTATCAATTTTAATAATATACCCACCGGTTAAACTATCACCTGCTAAATCATTTGAATCTAATTTAGATATATCAACCCTATCATTGTCTCTTTTAATTTTTTCACAAAACACATAAACTCCTTGGTAAACATTATTTAATACCAATTCGCATAATTTAGTTCTAGGAGCGTACTCTCCTAAATTTTCTCCTAACCGATAGCTTAGTACATTTCGAATTAAGGTTTTATCCGAATAAGGGGCATATAATACCCAATCATTTTCCGTAGGCATGTCCATAATGGCTACATTATTATTATTCCCCGAGCTATCCTGAGTTTCCAAACTGTACGACTTTTTTGGAAAAAATGATTGAGAAGAAGACCCTCTCAACTCAATACTGATTTTACCATTGTATTCATTAAAGGGATCAATCATGTAATTCCTGTTTCCAGTACCATTATATATGATTCCCATATCAGCTACAATTCTAACATTATCCAATATCGTTTGGCTATTGGTGTTGATAGAAACAATAGGTAAATTAGAAGAAGTAAAAACTAATGGCGGTTGAAACCAAGGTGGATTGGGTGAATAATTGGTAGAGGCATCATTTATTCCTAAAGACAAGAATGGCCTAGAAGTCATATCGGATGAACTGATATTTTCATTATGGGTTTGCACGGTTAAAACATTATTTCCTGGTAAAAGGATTGTTTTTAACGTTTGAGTATTTATTAAGTATTGCTCTGGATTTCCTCCTTGATACATCTGAGCTTCATGTAAGCCTGTAGATGTTTGGTTAAATGTTGGATGATCTCCAACTATACCAACATTTCCTCGAGCTATTTCAACATTGTTTAAATAAGCTACAAAAGCATCGTCATAATCAATATTTAATACTGCTTCTTCAATTTTAGAGGTATCAACAATATTAAATGTTCTTCTCATGTAAAGTGAAACCGTACTTGCTATAATAGTATTATCATCACCATCACCATAACCTATTCCACCAGGACCCTGCAACCAACTTGCATCATTAAAGGATAATTTTCTCCAATTAGTATCAGGTTCTGATGTTCCAACAAAGTACCTCCAACTATTATTATCGAATACTACTGTTTCCCAATGATTAATAGTTTGAGATTTCAATAAAGATGTTGATAGTAGTAATAGAATTATTAACCCACAAAAAGTACAGTACTTTTTCATGCATTAAAAATAATAATTAATAATGATAAAATTACTTTCCGCTTCCTCTAACAACAATAAGGACAGTGTATATTAGGATTTTGAAATCTACTAGTAAAGACATGTTTTCAATGTAAATGATATCGAATTTTAACCTCTCTATCATTTGTTCTACATTTTCTGCATAGCCATATTTCACTTGTCCCCATGATGTTATACCTGGTCTTACTTTAAGTAAATGGTTATAGTGAGGTGCTGTTTTGGTTATTTGATCTATAAAGAATTGACGTTCAGGTCTTGGCCCAACCAAACTCATATCTCCAATTAACACATTATAAAATTGAGGCATCTCATCTAAGCGTACTTTACGCATAAATTTTCCAAAATTTGTTATACGTTTATCCTTTTCACTAGATAGAGCTGGACCATCTTTTTCTGCATCTGTGCTCATCGATCTAAATTTAAAAATGGTAAAAGGTTTACCATGAATACCTATTCTTTCCTGAGAAAAAATTGCAAATCCTCTAGAGGTACTCATTACTATGATAGCAGTTATCAGATAAAATGGAGAGAATACAACTAATACAAACAGTGAAGTTATTACATCAATAAATCGCTTAACTGATTGTTGCCAAACAGGCATTATATCTTTAGTGATAACAATAAGCGGTGTTCCAAAAATTGAACTCATTTTTACCGAACCTGAAAGTATATCATACATATCTGGTATAACATTAATAATAACATTAAGTCCTTCTAATTCTGTTATTATACTACCTAAACTATTATGTTCAGATGACTCTACAGCTATAATAACTTCTTCTATTTCATAATTCTCAATCGTAGTTCTTAAATCAACACAATTGCCGAAATGAGGTAAGTAATCATCCAGTAAATAACTATCCATTTTTTGCACATGAGTGAAGCCCACTAAATCATTTCCTGTTGAATATTTTTGCCCTTCTATTTCTTTATATAACTCCAAAGCTTTCTCGTTAGACCCAATAATTAAGGTTTTAAAGCCGATTTTTCTGTTTTTTATTCTTTTACCCGTATATGTAGTCAGTATAAGTCTAAACAACTCCGTAATAGTAAAATGCATGGTGAAAAGGGCAACATAAGATTTATAGTAATAGGTGTAAGATGCAATTTCATCATCCAATAGCAGTACAAAAAATAGTATGAGCGTTCCTATAAGTGAAATGAGAAGTGTTTGACCAAATTCTTTCAATCTGGATTTTCTATAAATATTTTTATAGGTGCCGACAATAAAATAAATAATAACCCAAAATATTGGAATCAGAATTAAGCCGTAATAAAAATTATTATCGCCTTCAATACCAGCATAATCTGATCCAATATAATACCTGCTCATTTCTTGCTGACCTCATTCAAAAACCTAGCAATCCACATCAATTCTTCTGCGTTCAGCATCATATGAATGTCAGTATAAAAT
>JBFIEB010000071.1:0-10382 GCA_041603555.1 Vicingaceae bacterium | reverse complement strand
CCAATCATAGGTAACTCCATTTAAGGATTTGACTAAGGTTAAGGCACCTGATATTGGTTGTATATTTTCTTTAAATCGTCTATCTGAAAAAACAGTCCAAGCATTAGCAATAGCAACCGAACCATTTCCTGCCAGACCAACAGTTAATGGAATTCCACCAGAATAACCTTCTCCCAAATACGTATTCCCACCATTTATTCTAAATGTTGGACCATTTGCTGCATAATTAATCGTAAGATTACCATTAGACGAAGACATTGTGTAATAAAAAACTGGGGTTATCCTATCAATAAACCTTAAGCCTCCTAAGGGTCCTGATAGTCGTGTTTCCCCTACAACATCCATTTTAGCCACAGGATTAGGTGTTCCTAAACCTAGATTTCCTCCATTGTCAATTACCATTCTTTGTGCTCCAGCTATATTGTCGAATATATGAAACTCTCCTGGGTATGGATCTGCAGCACCTTGTACTCCAACAAACATTTCCCCTAATATATTTTTAGCATCTATTCCTGCCCAACCATTGGTTGTGTTTTCAATCCTCACCCTTGTTCCGGGCGCTCCTGATAAAACATGTAGTTTATCATTAGGGTTAGTTGTGCCAATTCCAATATCACCACTACCACTTTTGATCATAAAAGCAGGAGATCCATTTACAACGTCCTGAATAAAGAAATTATCTTCTATCCCAGCAATTCTAGAAACTCCAAAATCCCATTCTCTAAATCCAGTGCCAAGTCCATTTGAAGTTCCCACTCTTATTATCCCATCAACGGCTGGGCTTGTATTAAGTCCTTCTCCAACATGAAGTATTTGTTGTGGATTTGAAGTTCCAATCCCTACATCTCCATTCTCGTCAATAATCATTCGTTCGTAAATTGTTGCGCCAAAACGTGTATGGAAACGTAAGGCTCCAAAGGTGTTGTTTACATTTTGCTTGGTAGCTGAAATTCTAGCAAAGTTGTATCGGGTAGCTGAAGCCACTGTATTCATAAAATCAATTACTCCAGTTTCATAACCTACAGCACTGGCACTTCCTTCAAGAGTAAGTGAGGCTACCCCATTTGCAACAAGACCATCGGGGTCAGCACTTATAGTTAAAACTTTTTGGGTTCCGGGAGTTGTCATTTGCCAGCCTCCAGGATTAAAGTTGGTGGTTACACCAACCCCTACGTGCCCAGAATTACCGCTTTTAAGATCTGTACCATTAAGTGTCCAGTCCCCATCATCTAAATTTGACAATGGAAATGTATGACCTACTCCAGACTCAACAATCATTAAACTATCATTGGTTGCGTTTAATGCAAACGTAGTAATCCTTTCATTGTTAGGGTCATTATCCGCATCATCCACCAAGTCTGTAACACTTCCCCCCCCATTTGATAAAGTAATTATGCCCGCAGCTGAAGAAATCACTTGAATTTCATTATTTGGATCTGCATCTGCATCATTCACACTATCTACTGAATTGATAGTAATAACATTGGCTGCCTCTGAAACATTTGTTCCGCCTGTTCCTACCAAGTTAATTGAACCTCCTCCATTTGATAAATCAATGGAAGGGGTTGCTGATAATCCTGAAGTACTGATTGTTTGCAATTCATTTAAAGAATCTAAATCTCCAGTATTAGAAATTACACCGGCAACAATTGATATTCCTGGACCAGCAGTAAAACTACCAGAAGTTCCATCTTGAGCAAGAATATTCCATGAAACACCATCCCATATGAAAGATTGGCCTAGTGTAGAATTATAATATGCTTCATTTATATTAGGTGTTGGAGGTGGAGCAGAAAAGCTTCCTAACCATACAATACTTACCCCTGGAGGACCTTGTGCCCCAGTTGGACCATTCAATGATTCCTTTGCATACAAAGCGTAAGGAACAGAAAGCAACTGTGTTGATCCCAACGGATCTCCATTAACCTCAACATATAAATAATATAAGTTCGAGCCCCAAGCTATAGTAGTAAAATCACCACTAATTAGAGTCCCAAAACCTATTTCAGCAGTAACTAATCCAAACTGATTCGTTGTTTTAGCTTGTGACTCACTATATACAACTAAACCATTAACCGTTCCTTGTCTAATTTCATATACAATGTTTACTACTTGGTTTTGTAGTGGTTGTCCTAAGGCATCACGAACTACAGCTTGATAATTCATGCCTTCTGGTGTTTGGGCATTAACATTAACAAATGCTAAAGCACTTATTATTAGGATAATATATTTTCTAAAAAATTTCATAATTGCAAAAATTTATTTTGTCTCGAAAGTATAAATTTTTACCTTTTCTCTTACTTATTGTTTTTTTAATTCTTCAATTTCCTTTTTTAATTCCTCAATCATTTGTTGTTGTTCTTTAATGGCATTTATCAACATATAAGTCATCGCTCCGTTATCAACTCCCAAATATTTTTCACCTGGCACATCATCATTAGCACCAACAGGCTTATATTCCCACTCATTAACCATAAATGGCGCCACCTTCTGCAATTCTTGAGCTATTACTCCAACTCCAGTATCATCCGGCATTCCTGCTTTCCCATTATATGTAAACCATACTGGATTAATTTTTAATATATCTTGCAATCCGCCACTAAAAGGTTTAATATCTTTCTTTAATCTTGCATCTGAAACTACAGTCCATGCATTTGAGGTAGGCTTGGCAGCACTATTTGCAGCTAATTGTAAATCCCATGCAGGATTAACATTACCAATTCCTACATCTCCGCCTGTTTCCACAACCATAACCTGAACATTTGATCCATTCCAAATTTTAAAGGCATTAGACCAGCCCGCTCCCCAAACACTTACCTTAGCATTTGTAGTAGCAGGTGCAGGTGAGCCTAAATGAACAATGTCAGAAAGCAAACTGCTACCAACTACATGCAATCTATAATTGGGTGTTGCAGTTCCAATACCAACATCACCAGTATTGTCAATTACAAATCTTTCTGTTGTTCCAAGGGTTGTTGAATTAGAAATTTTAAACATATCATCATTAGGGTCAGAGCCAATAGTATAGGTTGTCAAGCCTCCTCTAAACAGCATTGATGCATCTCCGGTAATACTGGTGTTATTAAGATTAAACATAGGTGTAGCAGAAGCACTATTCCTATTGACAGCAGTAATTACATTAAAATCAGCGTTACCATCATCTATGCTAAAAGAAGTGCCTCCTCCATTAGGTAATAATTCTAATATATTGCTTGATATAATTCTTGATGATCCTGCTGCTTGATTTAAGTATAGGTAATCTGTACCATTATCATTTCTGATGTCTCCCATTACGTGCAATTTTGCAGTTGGAATAGTTATTCCAACACCAACATTATCTGACACATATACATCTCCAGTTGAAAAATAACCTGCCCAATTATTTATTCCACCAAAAGCAGAGGCATATACGCCATAATTATTTCCTGTTGCAGTTGTACCAGATGCGCTAAAAAATCCTCCAAAATTATTTCCAGCAGTAGCTGTTGCTCCAGCGTCAATCCCTCGATGATCTCCAGATCCACCTGCTAAAGAATAAGCACCAACAGCTATATCAGTAGCTCCTGCATTTGAACTTCCATTTGTAGTTGAATAAATTCCATGTGTAGTATTACTGCCATTAGTATTGTCAGTTTCTACATGCAACCCCGAATTGATTCCATTAGCAACCCCTGTATAATTATAGTAAATATGAGCTGCTGAATTAGTAGCAGTACCGGTACTATAAATAATATCAAGTGGATTCAATGGGTTAGGAGTTCCTATACCAACTCTTGGACCTTCTTGAACTGTTAAAACAGGTGTTCCGGCTGAACCAACATTTAACAAATTCGCTCCGGCAGTACCTGATGGGTCATCAATATGTAATAATCCATTTGGATTTATAATTCCGATTCCAACCTTACCAGCATTGTAATAGATATCCGGAGTATTCAATTGCCATATAGGAGAAGTATTAATTGTTAAAGGATCAGTCCATGTCATCGTTCCCCAGTTATCAGAAACAGGAATATACCCTGCTACTGCTCCTGTTTGCATGGTAATTTGACCATTAACGTCAAACTTAGAATAAGGTGAGGTTGTCCCAATTCCAACATCTATTGAATTATCAAATATTTGTGAATTAACTCCAGAAGTAGCACTGTTAAATTTAATTACATAATCTGCAGCTCCATTAATATTTGCCGAACCTGCAGGACCAGTTAATCCGATTGGACCTTGTGGACCTGCCGGACCCGCTGCACCCGGGATACCTTGAATTCCCTGTGGACCTTGTGGACCAGTTAGTCCGATTGGTCCCTGAGGACCAGTCAATCCAATTGGACCTTGAGGACCAGTTGCTCCTGTAGGACCTGTTAATCCTATTGGACCTTGTGGACCAGTCAGTCCAGTATCGCCTTGTATTCCTTGTGGACCAGTTAACCCAATTGGTCCCTGAGGGCCTGTTGGACCAATTGCCCCTGTTGGGCCTGTAGCTCCAGTTGGTCCCGCTGGACCTGTAGCTCCTGTAGGGCCGGTATTTCCAGTTAACCCCATAGCTCCATCACACACATAGTAAAAGAAATCATACTCCAGTATTTGTAAAATAAAATCTCCATTATCATCAACTCCAACATCAATTCTTGTTCCTCCATTGACACAATTTACCCCTGCAGGTTCAGGTGTAGCTAATGCTAACGTGTTTTTCCCTGGGGCACCAGCTGGTCCATTCGCAGATTGTTTTGCAAATAATGCGTAAGGAACAGACAATAACTGTGTTGCTGGCATTACATCACCATTTACAGTAACCTGTAAATAAAAAGGTGCTGTTCCCCAAGTTATACCTGGAAATGTTCCTGTGATTGGAGTTCCTGCACCAATCTCAGCAGTAAATAATCCAAACTGATTCGTGTTTAATGATTGTGACTCACTATAAACAACAGGCCCTGATGAAGTCCCTTGTCTTACTTCATAGATAACAGTTACAGGAGTGTTGATTAAAGGATTTCCGGCTAAGTCTCTAGCTACAGCTTGGTAATTAACTCCTTCTGGAGCTTGAGCAAATACTACTAATGATAGGAAAATAATTGCTGTTAGTAATGTAATTTTTGTTTTCATAGTTAATAGTTATTAATCTAATTTCTTAATTATCTAATCAAATGACCTGTAAAGTAAACCCGACTTCCACCTCCACTAGCTGTGGTTGTAATAGCTCCTCCACTATTCTGATATATCCCAATTGACACAGAATTGAATACAGGAAGAAATACGTCAGCACTAATGTGAGCAGTAGTAGAAGGCTTTGTTGCATCAGCATAAACAACTACTGTCTTATGAGTCCCTCCATTTCTTAAAATTTGGATTTGAATCTCGTGATTAACAGAAGAATCAAAGGTAATTGTGGCGTCTACGTGATAAACTCCAGGTTCTGAAGCAACAAATTGACCAGATGCAATATTAAAGTTTCCTCCATTATTGTATTCCACATTATTAAATACTAATCCTGTTGTTACTGCATTAGGAATTATAGTAGATGAAGTGTTGGCACTAAAATTAATCGGAGGTGGAGGCAATTGCCATGTAGCATTCCCTGTTGCATCAGATGTTAGTAATTTACCTGCCCCTTCAGTACCATCCTGATACTGAAGTGTTCCAACTACATCTAAACTGGATGATGGGCTAGTTGTACCTATTCCTACATTCCCCGTTGCATCAATTCTCATTCTTTCTATAAAAGAAGCTCCAGTTGCAAAAAGCAAATTTCCTCCAGCTGTGGAGGTTCTTATAACAAAATCATTAATACTTGAGGTAGGAGTATAACCCCCTGCAACAGTTGCTAACCCGATAGATGCCTGTTCAGAATTTAATGCTCCTCCTAATAATATTCCTGGACTAGTACCATTTATCCATATTTGAGCTTGAGGATCATTTATATGTAATGGCTTTCCAGGAACATTTGTGCCTATCCCCAAAAATCCACCGTTAAAAAAACTTGGACCTCCAGTATTTAGTTGGATTTGCATAGTTGCAGCATTATCTATCATTTGATATACAGCATCATCTAATCCATTTACTTTGACATCATGTTTTATAGCTCCTGCACTATTATTCACAGCGATAACAGTTCCTGCCGAAGGTGGCTGAACTGTTAATCTAAAAGCAGAAGTTGTAGTTCCAATTGCAACATTATCTGTCAAAGAAGCAGTAGGGTAAATATTAGGTCCAGTTTTTGTCCAAGGAGTGATAGGCGCTATTGGTGACTGCCAAGTCAATCTTCCTCCTCCAGCGTTGGTCAGAATATCCCCTACTAATGGAGAGCCATTTAATACATAAAGGTCATTCGTAAAAAGGGTGTCCTGATTATAAAAATCTCCATAATTTGATGTTGTGATTTTTGGTCCTGCACCACTAAAAGTTAAAGAATCCGTATTGATTCCCATCTTTTTATCATAACTAATATAAAAAGCAGAATTCAATGGCTCCAACGACTGAAACACAGTATCCGAGCCACTAATGTATAATTCCCCTGCCATTCCATTAACTAACGATTGTGTCAAATTAAAAGTCCCAAATGCATTTGTTCCTTGTGTAATAATTCCTCCTGTATCATTTGTTAGAACATTTAATGGGCTAATCGGTGAATTTGTTCCTATTCCAACATTCCCAGTATTAAAATAAATATCTGGTAAATTAGATTGCCATAAACTACCTCCACTACTTGGTAAAGTTAATGGGTCTGTCCATACAGCTTGTCCAGCACCATCATTTGCCAAAACCCAATTTAGATTGGTTGCATTATTTCCTAAGACATACAATGAATCCGTTAAAAACATTCCTTGATTTGCATATATTGTAGTTCCTGAAGCAGAAAAATTATAAATTGTATCAGCAGTATTATAGATTGATTGTGCCTCATTATAAATTTGACCTGTAGCTATATTTCCAATAACTTGACCATATAATGCTGTCGCACTATCAGCTGTGATTGCTGTATACCCATTCGTAGTTGTGTTACTTAAAAACAACGTTTTTTGTAGTGGATCTAATAGAACTATAGCAGAATCAGTTCCAGTTAAAAATAAGGACCCTACTGCGGAATTTGGGTTTAAACTTGCAACTGAAATAACTGATCCTACTGAATTTGAACCAGTAAAACTAGCAATAACAGTATCTGGTGAAAAAACGGTTAAATTATGAATCGGATTAATAGTTCCTATACCAACATTACCTTGGTTATCGATTGTAAATCTAGTATTAATATTAACTCCGGTAGTTCCAATCTTAAATTTATTATTGTCCGATTGATGTACTCCCATAACAAACTGCGGAACTCCCTGAGTTTGAAATTCTAATCCAGGGTTTCCTGTAGCAGATGCATTATTTATTGAAATTCCATCTCCACCAAGAGCTCCACTTTGTACCCCTAATTTTCGTCCAGGAGTTAATGTTCCAATTCCAACATTTCCTAGTATTCCACTACTCATATTTGGTCCGGCTATTATCCAGTCGTTATCCGGAATAGCTGGCGGTAATACAACAAATCCACCATTACTTAAAAAAATGGTATCAGTACCTATACTTAAGGTTTGTAATTCATTAGTTGCAGATGTGTCATTTAAGTTTACTGCTCCATTAGCTCCGTTACAAACAAAAAATGAGCTTGTTATCTCTACTGGGTCTAATACAGAATTTGAATTTAAATCTAAGCCCATTAATACTTGATATCCTCCATTTGGACACAAAGCCCCAGCCCCAACGGTATCAATCAAACTATTTAATCCTTGAGGCCCATTCCCAGATGTTTTTGCATATAGTGCATAGGGAACCGAGATCAATTGCGTTGCACCCAAGTTGTTATATCCTGCGCCAGCATCAACCTCAACTTGTAAAAAATATGTGCCTAATCCCCAGTTTATAGCAGAAAAAACACCACTTACTACCGTTCCAGATCCAATTTCTCTAGTAATAAGTCCAAACTGATTAGAAGAGGTAGTATGAGTTTCTTGATAGACTATTGTACCTGTTACTGAGGATTGATGTATTGTAAACCGTACATTAACTGGCTGATTGTTTAAAGGAATTCCTAATGTATCCCTTACAACTGCTTGATAATTTATACCTTCTGGTGCTTGAGAATAAGAATTGTTTGTAAATACAAATAGGATAAGTAAGGTAAAAACAACTGGAAAAAACAATTTTTTCATTTGTCAGAAATTTATTGTAGTTAGCCGACAAATTTAAGCATCTTAAAGATGCAAGTCAAGTTTTATTTTTAGGTGAAAAACTCTATTATTCCGGTCATTTAAGCAATATGCATTCCTATAACAAGAATGTCATCAATTTGCTCTAAAGGCCCTTTCCACTGCTCAATAGTATTGTTCAGAAAATCCTTTTGACTTTTCATGCTTTTACCATTTAAGGTCAGCAAGTAATCTCTAAATCTTTTGTACATGAATTTTTTACCTTTTGGCCCTCCAAATTGATCAGCATACCCATCAGAAAACACGTAAATATAATCCTTCTCTTGAAGTTGAATTACATGGTTAGTATACTTTTTTGATGAATCTTCATAATAACCCCCAATAGCAAATTTGTCTGCTTTTACCTGATTTACAACTCCATTTCTTATCAAATAAAGTGGGTTATAAGCACCAGCATATTGTAATTCTTTTGTTTTTGAATCATAACAGCAAAGTGCCAAATCCATTCCGTCTTTAGTGGTTGTTGACCCCATTGCATTATTATGCAAGGTCTTACTAATCCCTTTGTTTAAGGCATCTAATATTTTGCCGGGCTCATCATTTGTTCTTAATGCTTCATTTAGGGCATTGTACCCTACAATACTCATAAAAGCACCAGGAACTCCATGTCCTGTACAATCGACAGCAGCAAAATAAATTTTTGTTCCTTTTTTCTCTATCCAATAAAAATCTCCACTCACAATATCCTTAGGTTTATATAAAACAAATGAATCTGGCATTTCCCTCTTTACAAACTCATCTGGTGGTAAAATTGCTTCTTGCAAGCCTTTCGCATATTTAATACTATCTGTAACCTCCTCATACAGCTCACTGATTTTTTCATTTTGAAGTTCAACCTCTTTTTGTTTTTCCACTACTTCTGCTGTTCTTTCTTTTACTTTTTGTTCTAGAATTCTCTCATTTTCAGCCAAATCATCCCTCATTTTAATCAGGGTTTTTCCTAAAGAATCATCTTCACTAAGTGGTTCGTATTTTGTGTCAAATTGTCCAGCACCAATCGATATAGCAAAATCTTTAGTTCCCTCTAATCCTGAAATTACACGGTTAAGTGCATTTGTCATTTCTCCAATTTCATCATTTTTTGCTTTAATAGATTTATCTGGAAAAACACCTTTACTTAAACCTAATAATACCATTTTTAATTTATGCACAGGGCGAACAATTGTTCGGGTTGTATAAAATGCAACAAGCACCCCAAAAATAACTAAAGCAATTCCTAGCCATCTTGTTAGCTGTTGTAAAACACTGAACGAGGATTGCATATTAGCAGTTACATTTGAAGTATTATGCTTTTGAGTATTAATTAAGTCGTCTAATTCGAAAAGAATTTCGGAAGTTTTAACATAAATATCACCCCCATCACCAATATAGAATTTTGCCATAAATAAACTTTGAGAATCCTCATAACTATCCCAATCTGGTAAAAGCATGATAACTTCTTGATGTAATTCAAAGAGTTCTGCTAACTTAAGACATACTATTTTGATTTTCTTAAAATCTTCTTTATCCCAATTTATAGCTAATCCTTTAACTTTTTTTACTAAAAAAGGATAATCCCTTTCAATTAATCTATTTAATTTTTGTTTATCTGGATGATCTGATTGAGATTGAATATATACCCAATTAAAAATCAGCATTTTAGACCTTACCGTAAGGAGCTTTAATTCTTCTAAAGATGTTACGGAAGGATTATTAACGGAAGTAATCTCATCATTAATATCTATACTCTTTGTAAGAGTGGAGTAAGTAGTATAAAAAACGACAACAATAAAGAAAAGGAGAACACCAAAACCCGTTCCTATTTTTTTCCCTATAGTAAATCTAAATGCCATTTTATAAACATACGAATCTACTACTCTTTTTCCAAGCCTTCTAATTCTTTTTTGTACAAGTCAGATTTTTCCATATCATTCAATCCATAATAAATATTGGATAGGCCTATCAATGTCTCCTTTCTCTTATATTTTAATTCATAAGATTTTTTCATATAAGGAAGTCCATTTAAGAAAATTTCTATACAATAATCTTGAACTTCATTTAGCTTCATAATATCCATATCATAATCCATGGTATTAATTATGTCAGCAGCCTCATTATAATATAAAATAGCTAGATTATAGTTTGCCTCAGGATTATTTGGAT
>JBFIEB010000070.1:0-10621 GCA_041603555.1 Vicingaceae bacterium | reverse complement strand
ATTCAGTATTTTTAAAAGAAGTGGGAATGAAAATTGGTTTTGGAGCTATTGGTAAAGGTTATGCAGCAAATAGAGTGAAAAAACTAATGCTGGAAAATAATATTAATAGTGGGATGGTTAATGCAGGAGGTGATTTAATTGCTTGGGGAGATGGGTTAAACGGAGAAAAATGGAAAGTTGGAATTGCTGATCCTAAAAAAGAAAAATCATATGTTTCTTGGTTAGAATTGAACGAAATGGCTGTAGTAACTTCTGGCGACTATGAAAGGTTTACTATCATCAGTGGAACCAAGTACTCTCATATCATTGACCCTAGAACAGGATATCCTGTAATCGGTTTAAAAAGCGTAACAATTGTTTGTCCAGATGCTGAATTAGCGGATGCTTTAGCCACTACTGTATTTGTTATGGGACAAAATAAAGGGCTAGCTCTTATTGATAAATTAGACGCAATTGAGTGTATTATTATCAATGATAAGAATGAAATTATTACATCAGAAACATTAAAAGTAGCTGTTAAATGAAGGATCAATTATTCATATTTTGCTTCATAGTATCATTATTCTTTATAGGTTGTAGTGATGTTCAATATGACAAAGTTTTTTTAAGTGATGAGGATATGAAATTAGGGTCTAAGGCCATTCAAAAAACTGAAATTTCTTCAGCTTCATATAGAGAAGGTGCTTCAGGGGCTGATGGAGGAGATAGTGGAGGAGGTTGTGGATGCAACTAAATGTTAAATTTTACTTAAACATTGTATTTCTAATTTTTAGCCATTTAGGATTTACTCAGTTTGTCATTGATACTCAAGCAATTGATAGTATTAAACAAATTAAAGAAGTAAAACCAGTTGAAGCTACTTTTTTATTTAGTTATTATGAGCAAGATGGAACAAAATCACCTGTTACTGGGGGAATAGGCAACGAAGCTTTGCAAGATAGAGTTTGGAATGTATCATTAAACATCCCCATAAATGATAAAATGGAGTTTGAATTTTTGGGTGGAATTGATATGTACTCAAGTGCATCTACTGATTTTATCAATAATGAATACGGATTATATACTGAAACATCAGCATCATATAAAGATGAAAGAATTTACGGTAGCCTAGGCGTTTTATTTAATAATGAGAAAAGTAGAACCTCATATGGAATGGGGATTGGATGTTCTCACGAGTATGATATGAAGTCTTATAACTTATCTGCTTCATTTAGAAAATTATTGAAAAATAGGAATACAGTTTTGTTTGCTAAAGGAAGTGTATACAATGATAAATGGATTCTTTTTTACCCTTCAGAACTTCGGTGGAAATATAAAAAGAATAATGAGATAGATGAAAATGAAGACGGAGATGGGGGGTCACAAATACGAAATAGCTTTAATGGATCTATCACCATTGAGCAAGATATAACACGTAAAATGAATGCATCGATTACAGTAGGAGCTACATATCAGAATGGTTTTCTTTCCACACCTTTTCATAGAGTTTATTTTTATGATTCAAGTAACCATGATATAGAATCATTACCAGATAAAAGGTTAAAAATCCCTATAGGTCTCTATGTTAATTATTATTTTAATAAGTATCTCATCACAAGATTATTTTATCGCTATTATTTTGATGATTTTGGTATAAAAGCTCATACAATAAGTATAGAATTGCCAATAAAGCCAATTAATTCTTTTGCTCTGAGTCCATTTTTTAGGTATCATACTCAAAGTAGTTCATATTACTTTAAACCCTTTGGATTTCATAGTTATAAGGACGACTTTTATACTTCTGATTATGATTTATCAAATATACAATCTTCAAGGGTAGGTTTAGAAATCAGATTCTCTCCTTTTATAAAAAGTAAAAATGATAAAAAAGGAATTGTATTCAAAAAAATCACAGTAAGATCATCAAAATATTATAGATTCAAACAAGATGAATTGATTCTAAAAGCATATTTATTCGCGATTAGTTTGAATTTTAGAATAGAGTAATGAAGGCTCTATTTTTTATAAAGATGCAAACTGACAGACCTCCCCCCGAAAGAATTGATTAATCGATGTGTTTTGTTACTTTCATCTTTAAGGCTAGATAAACTTTTTTGTGGAAGCAAAACAGTACTCTCCAAAGTTGAGTTTTCTTTTGTTTTTGAATATAATTCTTCCGTTAGTTCTCCTTTTAAGATATAAGTCCATGTCTCATTTAAGCCATGGTTATTTATTGGAGATTTTTGACCATTTTCCCAACAGATAAGAACTAATTCGAATCCTTCTCCTTTTGCTATGCTAATTTTAGAATGATAATCTCTATCCCAAAAACAAAGATGTTCAACATCCTTAAAACCAAATTGAATTTTATTTAACACATCAGAATAATACTCATTATCACTATTGCTCTTTAATGCGCTTACTAACTCCCTTAAATTGTGTATTTTAGGATTACTCACAGTTGTTATAAAATTTATTCCTATCACAAAATAAATTTTGCGAAATTCAACTACAAATAACGTTGAGTATGTTAGGAATAAAAATGATATTTGTCACTTTTTATTATCATTAACATTTAAATTACTTTTGTATAGCAATTGGACTCACAAAACGATATATATAAATTACTATTTGAGAATGCTGGAGAAGGCATGGTAGTAACTAATGATAGAGGATACATAGAACTGGTTAATCCACGCTTGTTAGAAATGTTTGGCTATAAAAAAGATGAATTGATAGGGGAAAAAATTGAAGTGCTAGTTCCAGATTCTGCAAAACAAAGGCATGATAAAAATCGTGAAAATTATACTAAACTTCCGAAAGACAGGAGAATGGGTGGCGATATGGAATTGAAAGGAAGGAGAAAAGATGGATCTGAATTTTCGTTAGAAATAGGGTTAAATCATAGTTATGTTAAAGATGAATTGAAGGTAGTAGCAATTGTTACCGATATTACAGAAAGAGTGTTAGCTCAACAGAATTTAAAAAGATTAAATATTGAGTTGGAAGATAAGGTAAAATTAAGAACGGTTGAGTTAGAAAAAAGTCAGAAGCTGTATAACTTGATTGCACGTAATTTTCCAAGAGGGGTAATTAATGTTTTTGATAAAGATTTAAATTACATTTTTGCTGAAGGCCAGGAACTTGATCGCTTAGGTTTTACTAGTCATAATTTAATAGGCAAGAATTTTAATATTCGCTTTACAGAGGAAGATTTAGCGAAGACTGTTAAAGAAAAATTTGATTCTGTTTTTAATGGGGAAGGTATTTCTTTTGAGTTTAAAAATGGAGAAAACTTTTACGTTGCCAATGCCGTTCCCTTAAAATCTAGTGATGGAACGGTTGAACAGATATTGGTCATTGAAAAGAATATCACAGACACTAAATTAATAGAAGAAGAATTATCAAAAAACCTTGAAAAAGAGAGGGAATTGAATGAATTGAAATCACGATTTGTTTCAATGGCATCGCATGAATTTAGAACTCCTCTAAGTACTATTTTATCTTCAGCAACACTGGTGGGAAAATATAATGAAACAGATCAAGAAGATAAAAGAGAAAAACACTTAGCCCGAATTAAATCTTCTGTACAAAATTTAACTTCTATTTTAAATGACTTTTTATCGATTGACAAATTAGAAGATGGTAAAATACAGATTACTGAAACAGAATTTATTTTGAAGGATTTAATTCTTGAAGCTATAGACGAAATGGAATTCTTTATGAAAAAGGAACAATTTATAACTTTTATAAACCATTGCAATGAGAATCAAATGGTTAAAACAGATAAAAATGTAATTAAAAATATCTTAATAAATTTGTTGTCTAATGCTAGTAAATATTCTTCCGAAGGAATGGAGATAAAATTGGATTTAAATATAGTAGATACTGAAATGAAGATAGATGTCATTGATAAGGGTGTTGGTATTCCTGAAAAGGAACAATCAAATTTATTTAATAGCAGATTTTTTAGGGCTGGAAACGTTACAAATATTGAAGGGACAGGCTTAGGATTAACTATTGTGAAGAAATATTTATCCTTAATTGGTGGTAATATTTCATTTATTAGTAAAGAAAATGTGGGGTCAACATTTTCAATTATAATTCCAAATATTTTATTATGAGTAAAACTATATTATTGATAGAAGACAATCTCGAAATGCGAGAAAATACAGCAGAAATTATGGAATTAGCAAATTACAATGTAATTACCGCTGTAAATGGAAAGGAGGGTGTTTCTAAAGCAAAAGAAACGAATCCAGATTTAATTATTTGTGATATTATGATGCCTGAAATGGATGGTTATGGAGTTCTTTACATCTTGAGTAAAGACCCTAAAACTTGTGCAATTCCATTTGTATTTTTAACAGCTAAAGCTGAAAAAACTGAGTTTAGAAAAGGCATGAACCTTGGAGCTGATGATTACATAACAAAGCCTTTTGAAGAATTTGAACTTTTAAATGTTATTGAAAGTAGATTAGAACGGAATGAATTATTCAAAGTGGGGTATGAACAAAATTTACAGGGGCTGACAAATTTTATTGGAAAGGCAAAGAGCTTAGAAGAGATGAGCGAGTTGTCTGAAAACAAAAAAATTAGAGTTTACAAGAAAAAAGAAGTTGTTTTCTATGAAGACGATTATGCAAGTGCTATCTATTTTGTTAGTTCTGGGAAGGCCCGAACATATAAAATGAATGATGATGCAAAAGAGTACAGTGTGGATTTATACGGTCCCGGAGATTTTATTGGTTATTTATCTGTATTGGAGGGTGAAGTGTATAAGGAAACAGCTGAAACTATGGCTGAAACTGAACTGCTGAAAATTCCTCGAGAAGATTTTACAGAATTGTTATATAGAAATCGGGATGTTTCGAACAGTTTTATAAAAATGCTAGCTCATAATGTGCTTGAAAAGGAGGAAAAATTATTGAATTTGGCTTATGATTCTGTGAGAAAAAGAGTGGCAGATTCATTAATTGATTTGAATAAGAAGTATAATGAATCCAATGAAGATAGATTTGAAATAATTATTAGTAGAAATGAATTAGCCAGTATGGTTGGGACATCTCATGAAACAGTAATTCGAACTCTTTCAGATTTCAAGGAAGAAGGTCTAATTGAAATTAAAGGGAGTAAGATAACTATTTTAAAATCGAAAAATCTCGAAAATCTCAGGTATTAAAAAGTTTCGCAGTTTCGACATAAACCTATTTGCTCTTTTTTCCCTTGAAGATGTAGTTTTAAATAGCTTAACCTTTTTTCACATTTATAAATATCCATAAAATCAGTTTCTATAATATTCCCTATAACAGATTTAGAATTAAGATCATTACAGCAAATAGTAACATCACCGTTAGGAAGTAAAACCATTTGTTCCATTATTAGTGTGCAACCTATTTTATGTTTCTTTTGAGGTGTTTTAAATTCTTCGATATCTCCAGCCCAATTATGTAGTCTTCTTAGTTCATACCAATCTAATAAGTTATAAATTTCTTGAAATTCAGGATGCATCCATTTCAGGTTACGGGATTTACCGTTTGGAATACATGAAATAGCACTCATTTTAATCTTACTCTTCTTTTCCTTTCTAATTCTATCAAAAGCTTTTACGTTATTGTAGAATAAATCCCACTTAGCATTTGTTCTCATTTCTTCAAATGCTTCAGGTGTTCCTCCGTCAAAACTCACACCAAGTAAATCAACAACATCTATATCAATAATTTCTTCAGCTAATTTTTCTCTTAATAACATACCATTGGTTAAGAGATGTATTTCAGGAAAACTAAACCCCTTTTCTTTCGCTAAATTTTTATATTTTTTGATGATAGTAAGCATTTCTAGTCGTTTCGGATGCAATAGAATTTCACCACCATTGTAAAGATTAATCCGTTTTATTTGTAGATAACGTTTGTCATGTATAAATCCTGTTAAAAATTTCTCTAAAATATCTTGAGTTATAAGGTCTTTTGGTTTAAGATGGTCCAACGAACAAAATTGACACCTTAAATTGCACTGATTTGCAAACTCAAGGTTTACCTCTCGTATACTCATTCCTTTAACGCCCTTTAATAATTTATAATAATAGAACTACTTAACAGCGTATATTAAACCCTGTATCGTTTCTAAAATTGGCCAAATAACTGGTTTATGATAAAACAGAATTTTTAAAAAGAGCTTAAACCTTATATACATAGGAGAACTTTAATCAAAGCGAAATTCGACACAAATTACTAACCAAAAAATGAGTTACATCAGCTATTTCTGATATTATCGTTAGAATATTGCACACTAATAAGTATAAAACGAGCAAAACGAGCAAAACTTTGTTATCCCGATTACTGAAAGTGTTTTTTAAAGAAGAAAAGAAGCTATAATTTAATTATTTTTTATATATTAGCCTTGAAACACAATTTAATTAAAACAAAACTTTAAAATTATGGAAGGTTATTGCGTAAAATGTAAAGCAAAAAAAGAAATTAAAGATGGCGCTGAAGTTACTATGAAAAATGGTAGAAAAGCCATGAAAGGAAAATGCCCAACATGTGGAACTGGTATGTTTAGAATATTAGGAAAAGCCTAGTTGAGGTTTTTGCTACTTAAAAAACTTAGATAAGGCCTCAACGAAAGTTGAGGCTTTTTTATCTATAACTTTTCCATTTCTTATCTTTAAGAAATATAAAGTCATTAATTATGAAAAAGTTTTTACTAATACTTGCTATATTATTTTCAAGTACGCAATTAATTTCTCAATCTATTACAAGTATAACGTATAGCCCAGCAGCCCCTACACCAGCAGATACAATTTATTTTTATGTTGACTTAATGTTCCCAAGCGGAAGTTGCCCTTTGGCCAATTCTACATCGAACCTTCTAGGAAGCACTGTTATGGCGAGTTCTTTACATTGTGTTGGCTTATTAGCTGTAATATGCTCAATAACCGATACTTTTATTGTTCTGCCTTTGCCTGCTGGCAATTATATATTTGATATGACATTAAACAGTGGACAGCTTCCAATACCATGCACTCCAGGAATTGTTCCAGATGATAACCAAGTTTTGAATTTTGCAGTTTCTGTGGCAACTGATTTAGATGAAATAATTGCTCCAATAGAAGTTGCTATTTCTCCAAATCCTTCTGCTGGCTTATTTGAATTAAAAAACTTAAACAATTCTAATGTTATAGTTTACGATGTGCTGGGTAATGAATTAATCAACAAGGTAAATTTAAACACTACTTATATACTTGATATATCTGATAAACCTAAAGGGATTTATTTGATGAAAGTGGTAAGTAATGGTTATACTCAAACACATCGTCTACTTAAGCGATAACTAAAAAACAATACGCTTTTTTAATTGTGGTCCTTTGCCTTTACGATGCTTGTTAGGTTTTTCGTAGAGGTAACGACCCTTATTTTTCTTCTTAAATTTAATAGTTGGTGAACCTTCAATTTCTCCTTTTGCTATGGGATCCTCTTTAACTTCTATCGTTGCGTTTAATTTTTCTTGTTCTTCTCGCTTATCAACTTCCACCTTTACTTCGGCCTTAACTTCCACTAATACTTTAGCATTAACGGCCCTTTCGTCTTCAGCTTTTTGAGCTTTTTGAGCTGCTTTTTCTTTAGCTACTTTCTCCGCTGCTTCTCTCTTTTTAGCAGCTATTTTTTCTTCAAGTGCTTTTTGTTCAGCGGAAGCTCTTTTCTTTGCTTCTTCTTGAGCCAACAGTTTTGCTGTTTTTTCTTTTTCCATTTGGGCAAGCGCATTTTTTTCTTTCTGTTTAGCGTTTTCTTCTGCTATTTTTTTTGCTTCTTCTTCTTGTTTTAATTTAGCTTTTTCTTCAGCTTCTTTTTGTGCCTTTGCTTCTGCTTTTGCTTTTTCTTTTGCAATACGCTCTTCTTCGGCTAACTTAGCTGCAGCTTCTGCTTTTGCTTTTTCGTTGGCTTCTGCTTCTGCTTTTGCTAAGACTTCTGCTTCAGCCTTTTCTTTAGCAATTCGTTCCTCATCTTCTTTTTTAGCAGCAGCATCCGCTTCTGCTTTTGCGATAGCTTCCGCTTCTGCACGTGCTTTTTCTTCTGCTCTTTGCTTTTCAGCTTCCGCTTTTTTTGCTAACTCTGTTTCGATTAATTTTATTTTGTTTTTAGGTTCTGGCCTTTCCGGATATAGTGATGAGGCATTTTTATAATCAACAAGGGCATTTTCATAATCTTCTTTAGTAAAAGACTTATCAGCAGTTTTTATTAAATCATTATACTTTTCTTCTTTTTCAGCTTCAGCTTTGGCTTCTTCCTCCGCTTGTTTTGCGCATTTATCTAGCAATTTATTTAGCTTTTCTAGTCTAGGCATAGAATATTCCATATCCCAATCCATCACATTTTTTTTAGTAAAATATACTGCTCTACCGATTGGGGCATCTAATATGTTGGTTTTTATACAATCATTGGGTTTAAATAAAGTTATTTCTGCAACCATGTCAGGTACTTTTTGCCTTTTTAACTCAGGAACACCAGTTGTATTCATAGTGATAGTTTTACTTGAATAACCAGCTTTTGAAAAGGTAATCGTATAAGTTTTATCATATTCCAGAACTGTTTTATATTCTCCTTTTCCATCAGAGACCCCGCTTGCAGTAATAGTACTACCTACTTTTGCAGTAATGCTTACACCAGATATTGATTTCCCTGTATAATAGTCAGTTACTTCACCATCCAAGTAGATGTTATCTTCCATCCATTTTTCTTTTTGATCTGCCCCATCCAATTGTGAAAATAGGGGGGTAGTTGCATAAAGCAGGAAGAATAATATGAGGAATTTTGAATGAGTCATTTCGGGCAAAAAGTAAATATTAAAGTTAAGCAAATTATTATTTATGATTTCATGGCTCTGTCTATAGTTCTTTTAGCATCTTTATCTTTTAAGTCATGCCTTTTATCATGTAGTTTTTTACCTTTTGCTAAAGCAATATCTAGTTTAGCATATCCTTTGCCATTAATAAATAAGCTTAAAGGGATTATAGTTAAGCCTACATCTTTTTTTTTCTTAACAAGTTTGTCAATTTCGTTACGATTTAGTAAAAGTTTTCGAGTTCTCCTGGGATCATGATTGTTGTAAGAAGCCTGTTCGTATTCAGCTATATACATGTTTTTTATAAATACCTCTCCATTATTAACATAACAATACCCTTCAACAATACTTGCTTTTCCAGCTCTTATGGATTTAATTTCTGTTCCATAAAGTTGTAATCCAGCAGTGAATTTTTCAAGAAATTCGTACTCAAATTTCGCTTTTCTGTTTTTTATGTTAATCTGATTAGCCACTTTACAAAAATAGAACTAATCACTAGATTAGCCAAGCCCGACATCTAACATCATCATAATAATAAATCCACCAATAAAACCAAGTACAGCGATATCTGTAAATTTATCTCTTTGGGTTTCGGGAATTACTTCCTCTACCACCACAAAAATCATAGCGCCTGCAGCAAATGCTAACGCATACGGTAAAATTGGTTCAAATGTCATTACAGCCCATGCTCCTAAGACGGCAGCCATTGGTTCTACAATGGCAGATAGTTGTCCATAATTGAAACTTTTCCATCTCGATAAACCTTGCCTCCGGAGTGGCATAGAAACAGCAATTCCTTCGGGAAAATTTTGTATTCCAATTCCAATTGCTAGGGCAATAGCGCCACCAACAGTTGCGCCATCAATTCCCAGGGATGCCGCACCAAATAACACACCAATAGCTAATCCTTCGGGAATATTATGCAGTGTAATAGCGAGAACTAATAATATTGACCGATGCCAATCAGTTTTAACTCCCTCTGCCTCATCCTTTCTAAAATTTATATGCAAGTGAGGCAATATTTTATCTAGGCTATATAAAAAAAGTGCACCACCCAAGAAACCAAGTGCAGCGGGTATCACTTTAGTAAAGCCCTCACCTTCTGACATTTCTATTGCTGGACTCAATAAAGACCAAAAACTGGCAGCCACCATAACTCCGCCAGTAAATCCAAGCATTCCATCAAAAATAGCTCGATTCATCGTTTTAAAGAAAAACACAAATGAAGCCCCTAAAGCGGTAACTCCCCATGTAAATAGTGTAGCATATAAAGCTTGTTCAACAGGGTTGTCAACGCTTTCCACAAATATTTTTAATTCTTCAATCATATTTTCTTAATAATTAAATTTTTACAAGCTTGGTGAGATATGTTTACCGATTTTTTTCTATTTACAGTTGCGCTCATTGATCGATCAAAATCAACGATATCATTTACTTTAATTTCTGCTCCTAAAACTAAATTGACGCTTTCTAAATAATTTAAATAACTTTTTGAGTGTTCTTTCACTCCAACAACAATTGCTTTTTCGGTTATTTTCAAATCTGCTAAAGTGATATCTTTATGGTCATAGACATTCCCAGCCTTGTCTGGAATAGGGTCTCCATGAGGGTCATATTTAGGAAACTCTAAAAATTCATCTAGTTGGTCAGTTAATTTTTCGGAATTAATATGTTCCAACTCCTCTGCTAAATCATGCACTTCATCCCATTTAAAATTGAGTTTTTCAACTAAAAAAACTTCCCATAATCGATGATTTCTAATGATGGAAACTGCTATTTCTTTACCCTTTTTCGTAAGATT
>JBFIEB010000069.1:0-10788 GCA_041603555.1 Vicingaceae bacterium | reverse complement strand
TGCTTCTACTGCTACCTTACCTGATCGAGGCGAAGGCTGAAAAGAAAATCGCATTGAAGCATTATCTTCTTCATCAATTTCAATTCTATCCAATTTTTCAAGCTGCTTTATTCTACTTTGAACTTGTATAGCCTTAGAGGCTTTAGACCTAAAACGTTCAATAAAAAGTTCTGTATCTGCAATTTGTTTTTGTTGATTATTGTATGCTGCTAATTGTTGTTCTCTTCTTTCCTGCCGTTGACGTAAGTATTTGGTGTAATACGTTTTATAATCATAAATCTTACCGAGAGAAATTTCAATGGTTCTATTGGTTACATTATCCAAAAATGCCTTATCATGAGAAACCAGTACCACACCACCATGATATACTTTTAAAAAATCTTCTAACCATTGTATCGATTCAATATCCAAATGATTGGTGGGCTCATCCAATAACAATACATCAGCATTTGAAAGTAAAATTTTAGCTAATTCAATTCGCATTCTCCAGCCACCACTAAACTCATCGGTTAATCTTGTAAAATCTATGTCTAGAAATCCAAGTCCTTTTAAAATTATTTCAATATTTGCTTCAATATTAAACCCACCTAACAAACGTAATCGCTCATTACAATCATTAAGATTATCCAATAAATCCATATAAGTATCGGATTCATAATCTTCTCTCGTTGCTAATTGATGATTAATTTCATCAATTCCATCATTGATTTGATTCACTTCTTTAAAAACAGATTTCGCTTCTTCCATTACAGTTTTTCCATGAACAAAGTCCATGTCTTGTGGTAAATAACCTATTCTGTAACCAGCGGAAGTAGAAATATTTCCTCCATTAGAATCTTCTTCACCTGCTATAATTTTTAATAGAGTAGATTTTCCAGCACCATTTTTACCTACCAACCCTATTCTGTCATTATTATTGATAATAAACGAGATTTTATTAAATAAATAACGCTCCCCAAAGTTTACTGTAAGTTCATTAATCCCAACCATGTGGCGAAATTAATTAAAAGTTAAGTGATATTTGCCACCTATTAATATTGATGAAATAAATACCTTTACATACCAATTAATAAATTATATGTCTCAAAATTCCAACATTCTCAAAAGTGTATTCAAATTTAAATGTCCGAAATGTCATGTGGGAGATTTATTTTCTAATACAGCTATATATCAATATAAAGGTTTTTTTGATATGCCAAATAATTGTCCTAAATGCAATCAAGATTTTCAGATTGAGACCGGTTTTTATTTAGGAGCAATGTTTGTGAGTTACGCCTTGGCTGTTGTATTAAATTTATTTGTTTTCGTATGTTTTTTAATTTTTGATGCTTATGAATTAATCTCATTTTTAGTTGTAGCAGCTATTATTCTACTGATAACTATGCCTTATGTAATTAAAGTTTCTCGATCTCTTTGGATAGCTTTATCCATAAGCTATAATCCAAACGCTATTAAAGATTATGAAGAACACCATCAAAATAAATAAAACAGCTATTTATCATTCGCTAGGCGATATAAAATCCGCTAAAACAATATGGTTTGTATTACATGGTTATGGAATGTTGGCAGCTTATTTTATTAAAAAATTTGAACCAATAGTTAATGATAATAATTGTATAATAGCTCCAGAAGGCTTGTCAAAATTTTACACAGAAGGTTTTTATGGTAGGGTTGGTGCAAGTTGGATGACCAAAGAAGATAGAGAAGACGAAATTGAAGATTACATCAACTACCTCAACCAACTATATGACGTTATAACAAAAGAAACCAATAATTCAGGTTTGAAAATTAATGTTGTAGGATTTTCTCAAGGGGGAGCTACAGCCAGTAGGTGGATAGCAAATAAAAAAATAAACTTAGATAATTTTATTTTATGGTCAAGCGTATTCCCAGATGAAATGAATTTTGAAACTTTTGGTCAAAACTTCAATACCTTTATTCTTTATGGAGACAATGATGAGTTTTCGATAAATGAACATATTGAGAAGCAACAAAACTTATTGGAAAAATCAAACCTAAAATACAAACTCATTAAGTTTAAAGGAATACATGACATCCCTAAAAATGTGTTAATTGAACAATCTTCAATTAATAACTGGTAATGCTTTTAATATTTCATTTTCATTAATATCATTCATACACTTAAAATGCTTTTTTGGGCACTCATCATAACCCAACTTAGAACAGGGGCGACATTTTAAATCATCATTTTCTACAATGATATATTTTTCAGGATTGTTTGGATAATAAGGAAACATTCCAAAAGCAGGAACTGTATTTCCCCAAACAGAAATTATTTTAATTCCTAAAGCAACACCAATATGCATTAACCCAGTATCATGGGTTATTAAAATTTTACTTCGCTGAACTAAAGAAGCCGATTGATTAATAGAATAATTACCACATGCATTGTAAATCATTTCACCAATTTGTTCTTTAATTTTGTTGGCCGTTTCAACATCTTCTTTTCCTCCTAATAAAATAATAGGTTGCCTGATTTGTCTACAAATTGAAATAATTTTAACAACTGGCAATCTTTTTGTGGCATGCTGAGCTCCTATTGCAAAACCGATAAATCCATTTTGATGAGTGTCTGGTAAGCTACCTAATTGAACTTCCTCTTTTTCAGGAATAAAATATTCTAAACCCTTATCATCATTAACAACTCCTAACTTCTTAACTGCTTCAAAATATCGGTCTACTATATGAATATTGGGCAACTTATTCACTTTAAAATTAGTTAAAATCCACTTTTTATAATTGAGTTTATCAAAATTGAAAGACAACGTTTTTAAACTTTTTATTATTCGTTTAGAACGAAGGTTTTTATGTAAATCGACAATATAATCGAATCGTTCTTTCTTAAGTTCTTCTATAATTTCATTGGTACTTTTTTCAATTCCGTGTACTTTAGAAATATTAGGGTTTGATTCAACAATACTTTTGTATTGATTTTTGGTAGCATAGTGAATTTCAATATTTCCCCCTAATTGTTGTCTTAAACACCTGACTATTGGTGATGTTAGTACCATATCTCCAATTGAGCTAAATCGAATAACTAATATTTTCACGGTGTTTTCTTCCACAGAACAAATATAGGTAACGCGAAGTAAAAGGGGATATTTTCTTACTTTTACTTTCTTAAATAAAAAGAATGAAAGAATTAATTGAAGATTTCACAAAACACATAGAAGAATCTATAAAAATTAGCAATAACAGTACTTTAAATCCATTCAATGGAAATATCAATAACGTTCTGATTTGTGGGTTAGGTGGTTCAGGAATTGGTGGTTCTATTATTTCTCAAGTGGTAGTACAAGATGCTAATTGTCCAATTACTATTAATAAAGATTATAAAATTCCGGCATTTGTAAATCAAAACACCCTAGTAATTTGTTGTTCTTATTCAGGAAATACTGAAGAGAGTTTAGAAATGTTAGAACAAGCTGAAGCCAAAAATGCGTCTATAGCTTGTGTAACTTCTGGTGGAGAATTAGAAGACATTGCCAAAAGTAAAAATTACAATTACATTATTATCCCAGGTGGTCATCCTCCAAGAGCTGCTTTTGGATTAGCTTTTCCGCCATTGTTTTTTTTATTAAGTCATTATGGTATTATTTCAAAAAATTATACTGACCAGTTTATTAATGCCATTAATACAATAAATACCGAAGAAGAAAACATCATTGCTGAAGCCAAAGCAATTGCGGAACAATTAATAAATAAAATACCTATAATTTATGCTGATGCTAACTATGAAGGTGTAGCAGTTCGATTTCGTCAACAAATCAATGAAAACGCAAAAATGTTGTGTTGGCACCATGTTATCCCAGAAATGAACCACAACGAATTAGTTGGGTGGACTACAAAAAATGATGATTTGGCTGTTGTACTATTTAGAAACGATGATGATTATTATAGAACACAAAAAAGAATAGACATCAACAAAACTGTTTTTGATAAATATACTTCAACCATTATCGAAGTACATTCGAAGGGCGGCTCCCATTTAGAAAAGTCTTTATATTTAATTCATCTGGGTGATTGGGTTTCTTATTTGATAGCAGAAAAGAAAGGTATTGATGTAACAGAAGTTGATGTTATTACTCATCTGAAAAATGAGCTAGCAAAAATTTGATGCAACAAGTACATTTTCAAGATTTAGGCCTAATCGACTATAAAGAAGCCTGGGATTATCAGGAAGAAATCTTTAAAAAGAATATTGATAAAAAAATTATCAATCGAAGAGAAGACAAAGAAATAGAAAACACCAAACATCATTTATTATTTTGCGAACATCCTCACGTATATACACTTGGAAAAAGTGGTGACGAAAGTAACCTGTTACTCTCTGAAGCTTTGCTTAAACAAAAAGGAGCGACTTATTACAAAATAAATAGAGGTGGTGACATCACCTATCACGGACCAGGGCAAATTGTTGGTTATCCCATTTTAGATTTGGATAAATTCTTTACTGACATTCATAAATACCTAAGATTTTTAGAAGAAATGATTATTCTAACCTTAGCAGAATATGAACTAAAAGCTGGAAGATATGAAGGTTTTACTGGTGTATGGTTAGATGCCGATAATCCAACTAAAGCAAGAAAAATATGTGCAATGGGTGTCCGATGTAGTAGATGGGTAACTATGCACGGTTTTGCATTTAACATTAACTCCGATTTAGATTATTTTGCCAACATAGTTCCTTGCGGAATTACAGACAAACAAGTTACCTCTTTGGAACAAGAACTTAATCGAAAAATTGACGTAAACGAGGTAAAAGAAAAATTAAAAAAACATTTTTCCCAGATTTTTGACGCTGAAATTATCTAACACATGAAAATATTAAAAAGAGTTCTTCTTACAATTATAGTTATTTTAGTTCTTGCCTCTCTAACTATAGTAATTACTGGTCATTCTCATTTATTTAAAGCTGTTGCTTCTACTTACTTAGTAGGTAGAACAGGCCCTAGCATAGATGAACACGATATTTTTGAAAGCAGAAAGGTGGAGATTGGTGCCCATGAGCCCTGGAAGATAGATTCTTTGTATAACAAAATTTATGATGAAAAACTTTTAAATAAAATAGAAAAATTTAATCCTGCCGCATTTTTAGTAGTAAAGCATGATAAATTAGTATACGAAAAATATTGGGGAGATTATAATGAGAACTCATTAACCAACTCATTTTCGGTTGCTAAAACATTTATTGGTTTATTAATTGGTATTGCCATTGATGAAGGAAAAATAAATAGTGTTGATGACCCTGTTGCCAATTATTTACCTGAATATAAAGACCATCCTGAGCTTACCATAAAGCATTTACTCACCATGAGCTCTGGAATTAATTTTGATGAAAGTTATAAAAGCCCCTTTGGTCACATGGCTAAAGCCTATTATGGAACTGATATAAAAAAATTAAACGAGGATTATGCCATTACAGAAACACCCGGAGAAAAATGGCGATATGTTGGTGGGAATACCATCATACTTTCTTTTATTTTAGAAAAAGCAACCGGAACTAAAATTGCCGAATACATGAGTAAAAAAGTTTGGCAACCGATTGGCGCTAAAAATGATGCTTTATGGAGTTTAGATAAAAAGAATGGAAGAGAAAAAGCCTACTGTTGTTTTTACTCCAATGCAAGAGACTTTGCGCGTATTGGTAAATTGTATTTAAACAAAGGGTTATGGAATAATAAAAGAATTATAACCGAAAAATATGTTGATGCTTCTACTTGCTCTGCATATCATTTAAAAGATGCTGATGGCAAACCTGTTGATTTTTATGGTTACCAAATGTGGATGACCTATTACAAAGACATGGATATATTTTATGCAAGAGGCATACTAGGACAATTTATTGTTGTAATACCTGACCGACAATTAGTAATAGTTCGTTTAGGACATGAACGTGGAATAAACTTACCCAACCACCACCCAAGCGATTTTTACACTTATGTGGATTTTGCTTTGAAGCAATGAGTTAACCATTAATCTTTTCCCACAACAAATCTTTAAGCTCTATTAAGCCTTGTTGTGCAACAGAAGAAATAAAAGTGTAAGGTATTTTAGGTAAATCTTTTTTAATCTCATTAATTAACTCTTCATCCAACATATCCGATTTAGAAATAGCTAAAATTCTATCTTTATCTAATAATTCTGGATTATACAATTTTAATTCGTTTAAGAGTATTTTATATTCTTTATGTATATCTTCACTATCTGCTGGTACTAAAAACAACAACACAGAATTACGTTCGATGTGTCTTAAAAAACGTAATCCCAAACCTTTTCCTTCATGTGCTCCCTCAATAATTCCAGGAATATCAGCCATTACAAAAGACCGATGTTCACGATAAGGAACCATTCCTAAATTGGGGACTAAAGTGGTAAAAGGATAATTCGCTACTTCTGGTTTAGCAGCTGAAACCACAGATAATAGCGTAGATTTTCCAGCATTAGGAAACCCAACCAAACCAACATCGGCTAATACTTTTAGCTCTAATATTTTCCATGCTTCAATATAATCTTCACCCGGTTGAGCATATCTTGGTGTTTGATTAGTAGCTGATTTAAAATGGTCATTCCCTAGTCCGCCTCTTCCTCCCTTTACCAAAATTTGCTCTTCTCCATCTTCGGTAATTTCAAACAGTACTTCTTCCGTTTCCGCGTCTTTCGCAACTGTACCCAATGGCACATCTATGTAAGCATCTTCTCCTTCAGCCCCTGTGCTCGTATTCTTGCTTCCATCTCCACCATGCCCAGCTTTAATATGTTTCTTAAATTTAAGATGTAAGAGTGTCCACATTTGCTTGTTACCACGAATAATTACATGCCCCCCCCTGCCACCATCACCACCGTCAGGACCACCTTTAGGAATATACTTTTCCCTTCTAAAATGGGTAGAGCCAGCCCCTCCTTTACCAGATCGGCAATTGATTTTTACATAATCTATGAAATTACTGCCAGACATTTTTTAAAAGAATTGTCTAATTAAAAATTCTATTAAGAAACTTTGTAAGCATCAATAGTGGAACAAAGTCTATCAAATATTTCATCAATAGAACCTACTCCATCAATACTTTGAAATTTATTTTGCTTGCTGTAAAAATCAGCAACAACAGCGGTTTGTTCATTATAAACACTAATTCTATTAGAAATTACTTCTACATTGGCATCATCAGCTCTTCCGCTATCTTTACCTCTTAACAACAGCCTTTTTATCAACTCTTCTTCAGCAACAGCTAATGCTAGCATGACAGAAATATTTGTTCCTTTTCCGTCTAAAAATTCTTCTAAAGCCTCTGCTTGTGGAGTAGTCCTTGGAAAACCATCAAAAATGAACCCTTCAGCATCAGGGTTTTTATCCACCTCTGATTCTAGTATTTTTATTGTTACCTCATCAGGCACTAAATTACCGGCATCTAAATATCCTTTTGCCAATTTCCCTAATTCAGTTTCGTCTTTAATGTTTGCTCTAAAAATATCACCAGTTGACAAGTGAACCAAATTATATTGATTGATTAATTTTTCTGCCTGAGTTCCTTTTCCCGCACCTGGAGGGCCAAATAATACTATGTTTAACATCTTTTTAATTTTAATCGTTTAAAACATATATTGAACTTAAATTTCTTGCTAATCCATCATAATCTAACCCATACCCTAACACAAAAGCATTCGGAATTTCTATGCCTACATAATCAATTTGATGAGATTTTTTATAGGCCTCTGGTTTATACAATAATGTAGCTATTTTTATACTTCCTGCTTTCTTTTTAGATAATATTTGGTGTAATTTTTCCAATGTATTTCCCGTATCCACAATATCTTCTATTAAAATAATATCCTTCCCTTCAACATTTTCGTTTAATCCAATTAATTCATTTACAACACCCGTAGAATCTGTCCCTTCATAGGATGCTAATTTCACAAAAGAAACTATACAATTCACATCCACATGCTTTAATAAATCTCCGAAAAACATAAATGATCCGTTCAGAACTCCTAAAAAAACTGGAACCCTTCCATCATAATCAGCATTTATTTGAGAGGCCACCTTTTGTATAGCTTCTTGAAGTTTCTCTTCAGAAATATAAGGTTTAAAGGACTTGTCCTTAACTGTTATAATGTCCATATAAGTGTTTCATCACAAATGTAATTAATTTAAATTGTGAACAATGAAATTGGAATCATATTAAGTACATTTGTACTTTAAAATTTTCAATATGCAAGCACAAGTAAGTATAATTATGGGCAGCACCTCAGATTGGCCTGTCATGCAAAAAGCAGCTGATTTCTTAAATGATATGCAAATTCCTTTTGAGGTAAATGCTTTATCTGCACACAGGACACCAGATGCAGTTGAGAAATTTGCAAAAAATGCTAAAGAGAATGGAATAAAAGTAATTATTGCTGCAGCTGGAATGGCCGCTCATTTACCTGGGGTAATTGCTGCTATGACTCCTCTGCCTGTTATTGGTGTTCCTATTAAAGCCTCTTTAGACGGTTTGGATTCTTTACTTGCTATTGTTCAAATGCCTCCTGGAATTCCTGTTGCTACAGTTGGAATAAACGGCTCTTTAAATGCTGGTATATTATCCGCTCAAATTATTGGTGCTGGTGATGATGCAGTCTATAATAAAACAGTTCAATACAAAGAAAATTTAAAGAATAAAATTACAAAAGCTAATGAAGATTTATCTGAGCATAAATTTGAATACAGAACGAATTAGCGTACTCCTTTTTCTGGATATTTTCCTTTGATATTTCTATAGAACTTTTTTAATGTTTCTACGTCTTTTTCAACATCTTCAGTGATATTAAATACAGGTCCCAATCCTCCTATTTTATTCTCATAATCTATATAACCAACAATTATTGGAACATTAGCTTTTTTAGAAATATAATAAAATCCTTTTTTCCAATTTGGATTATAGCTCCGGGTTCCCTCAGGTGGAACTAATATGGCTAATTCTTCATAATCATCAAAGGCTTTAGCTATTTGATCTGTTAAGTTCTGATTTTTACTCCTGTTTACTGGGATACCGCCTAATGCTTTGAACAAATAATTAAACGGAAAAAAGTACCATTCTTTTTTAATGAAAAATTTAAGCGGAATTCCTTTCATAAAAAAGAACAATCGCCCGTAAAAAAAATCCCAGTTACTAGTATGGGGAGCAGCAATAATAATATATTTCTTTATTTCAGGAGGGATATCTCCTTCGGCTTTCCAGCCTAATGAATGAAAAATAAATGATGAAAATCTTTTAACCACAAAACTAAATTAATTAAAAGAAGCGCGTTGAATAGCTTTTGGTTTATTAACATAACGGATGGAAATTTCAAACCCTCCATTTCCTCCAGTTACACTAGATAATTCAGAATTGTTATAATCGTAAGAAACACCTATCATATAATCTGTGAATTCTAAATACACTTGAGGAATTATAGCATCTTTTATTCTGTAATGACCTCCAAAATAAACACCTCCTTGTTTAAATATACCTGTATATTTGGTAGAATTTCCTATCTTAATTTTAATCAACATTCCTGGAGTCGTTTCACTATATGGTCCTTGAGTTGCATAAAACATAGAGGGAACCAAAGCAACTTTAGTTCCTCTAATATCAAAAGTTCCCGCAAATTGAGCAACAATTTTCATTGGTATATTATCCTCTGTATCTTTTAAAAAATCTTGTTTTGGTTTATTCAAATGATAACCCGCTACCCCTATATTAAAACTTGAAATATCACTTCCTAAAAATTCAGTAGTCGAATTTTTAAACTCATAATAAATACCAGCTCCTAAGTCAAAATATTTTGAAGCATTTAATCCAAACGTTTCATTAGAATTTAAATCAGTATCGAACTCTTCTCCATTAAATTGACTACCCCATGTTAATTTAGCAAGACTAGCAGAATATTGACCAAATGCAGGTTGTATTCCTAAAGAAATAGTATGATTATCTGATATGGGTAAAATACCAGAAATCGAAAGACCTGCTTGAAAATTTCCAAAATTAGATTCTCCAGCAACGTCCTTGTAAAAATTTGCTCCCAAACCAAAATAGGCGTTTCTCCCATTTCCTTTAGCTATTGCTACATCAAACGATGCAGCATATGTATTATATGGATCTCCAAAAGCACTCCATTGAGATTTATAATTCAATATTCCTCGTACTGATCCATCAAACACTCCTGAAGCACCTGGATTAATTAATTGGGGTGTTTGTCCAAATTGAGAAAAATGGACGTCCTGAGCATAACCAACTAATGATAAGAAGGTAAAAAGTAGAGAAAGAACTTTTATTGGTTTAGTAAATCGCATTACCTAACCAAGGTAATGTTTCCTGACTTCTTCACAGATTCTCCGTCTGTAAATACAGCACTTAGTTTATAAACATAAACACCCGATGATGCCTTTTTACCATTAAAATTACCATCCCATCCTTTGTCTTGTGAAGATGAATTGAATACTCTTTCTCCCCAACGATCATAAATATCAAATGTTATACTCTCTATTTGTCCTCCATAAACAAATAGAATATCATTGTTTCCATCTTCATTAGGAGAAAAGGCCATAGGAACAATAGCTCCTTTTGGTGGTGGAATTATTTCTTCCATATAATAAGCAGTAATAATATCATTCCCAGAAACTATAAAATCTACAGTTGAATTTAATACAGAAGGAGTTAAGGTATGGAAATTGGATCCCCATCTATCAAAAACATAAGTACTTATTGGTGTCTCTGTTAACTGAACAGGTGTTCCAGTCATATACTG
>JBFIEB010000068.1:0-10839 GCA_041603555.1 Vicingaceae bacterium | reverse complement strand
TTCATTAATTCATCGGCAATTCCTTTACCTCTGTATTCTTTTTTTAAAGCCACCCGACCAATGGAAATTTCATTATAAGAAACCCCTTTTGGTAAAATTCTAGTAACGGCAATTACTTCTTCTGTTTCAACTCTACCGAATAAATGAAATGATTGCCTGTCTTTTTCATCTACTTCCTGATAAGGACAATCTTGTTCTACCACAAATATTTCTGTTCTTAAGTGGAGTATTTCAAAATATTCATCTACACTTAAATCCTTAAATGCCTTTGTTTGCCATATTATTTTCTCCATTCTAACAGATTTTCTTCGTTAGTTACCAGTTTATCGTTTTCTAATAACCACTGTATTACTTTAATTGTTTTATCATCTCTTACTCCCTCAATTTTATTAATTAATTGGGTAATGGGCAACTTTTCTTCCTGCAAAAACTTTTTTATTTGATTGGAAACAACACTAAACTCAATATCACTTAATTCAAGTTTATTTCTTTCTAAACAAACATCACATACACCACAACGATAAACATCTTTTTCACCAAAGTAGTTGAGTAAAATTTCACTTCTACATTTATGTTTGGATGTGGTAAAATAAATAACACTTTCCATTTTTTTAATAGCAATCTCCTTTCGATCATGGTAATGTTGGGTAGAAATTTTAACATCTTTTATGTCTAATCGCTCAGTTAAGTAAGTAAGTTGAGGTTGATTGGTTTGCTCTATATAACTAATGATATTTAAGTGACTTAAATATTGTAGCCCTTTAATCACTTTTTCTCTTGTTGTGTTTACTCTTCGAGCTATTTCAAACTCATCAATTTTTACAAAATTTTCAAACAAACCGGAATAGGATCTTAGAATGGTTTTGATAAATAAATCAAACTTATTGTTCTTTACTTGAAACTCATAAAGATCATCTTTTGATGCTTCAAATTTAATTCGAGAAGGATTGTGATTTGTTTCTGATAACATTACATAGCCTTCTTTTTCCAAAAATTTTAAGCAAGTATAAACGGTATAAATTTGCAGGTTATATTGTTGGCTAAGCTCAATGATATTGAAAGAGTAATTTTCATTTAAAGCAGACCCTATAGGTATTTGAAAAAAATTAGCCAAAGCTTGATACACTTTTTTTATTGTATCAATTTCAGGGAAGCTATCTATAATGCGTTTTTCTAAATCTAATCTGTCTGCTTTTTCGAAAAGAAGAATCGCATAAGCCTTTTTTTCGTCTCTCCCAGCTCTTCCTGCCTCTTGAAAATATGCTTCTAAGGAGTCAGGCAAATCAATGTGAATAACGGAACGAACATCCGCTTTATCTATTCCCATTCCAAAGGCATTGGTTGACACAATAACCCTGGTAACATTATTTATCCAGTTTGATTGTTTTTTGCTTCGTTCATCATTATTAAGTCCAGCATGATAAAAATCTGCTGAAACACCGTTTTTAATTAAAAAATTAGCAATTTCTTTTGTTTTTTTTCTACTTCTAACATATACCACAGCTGTACCAGAAACCTTTTTTAAAATATTTAATAAGCGATTTAACTTATCTTCTTCATGCAAAACTGCATAGGCTAAGTTTTTACGTTCAAAGCTTTTTTGTAAAACGTTTTCTTCTTTGAACTTTAGTTGTTTTTGAATGTCTTTAACAACTTCACCTGTGGCTGTTGCGGTTAATGCTAAAAAGGGAACATCAGGATGCTCTTCACGCAAGCTGGAAATATTTAAGTAAGAGGGTCTGAAATCATAACCCCATTGAGAAATGCAATGTGACTCATCTACCGCTATAAGATTCACATTCATTTTTTTATAACGCTCTTTAAAAATTTCAGTTTGTATCCTTTCTGGAGAAATGTATAAGAATTTAACATCACTGTAAGCACAGTTATCTAGCGTAATATCAATTTCTCTCTTTGTCATTCCGGAATAAATAGATACTGCTTTAATGTTACGTTTTAATAGATTTTCTACCTGGTCTTTCATTAAAGCAATAAGGGGAGAAACGACAATGCAAATACCTTCCTTTGCAATAGCTGGGACTTGAAAGCAAATAGATTTTCCTCCTCCGGTTGGCAATAAAGCTAAAGTGTCTTTCCCTTCTATGACAGCATTGATAATATCTTCCTGTAAAGGACGAAAACTTTTATGCCCCCAATATTTTAATAATATTTGATGAATATCCATTTTTAGTAATAGCAGATTACTTGTAGTTCTCTTTTATAAAATTAATTTTATTTTTACAGTTAGAGATTATGAACCCAATAATTGCATTTTCAAAACTAATTCGGTTACCGAATTTACTCATTATTGTGATAACACAATATGCTATGCGCTATGGTATTATTTACCCTATTCTATATTCTATTTCAGATGATGTAGAAGTAGCATTGCAAATGTCTAATCTTGATTTTTTTCTATTGAGTTTGTCTACTGTAATGATAGCTGCAGCAGGTTACATTATAAACGATTATTTTGATGTTAAGGTAGATAGAGTTAATCGACCAGATAAAATTATAGTAGGAAAACATATAAAAAGGAGATGGGCTATGGGGTCTCATATTGTGATTAATACTATTGCTATAATAATTGCGGGCTATTTAGCCTATGCTGTTGGAAATTGGAAATTGGTATTTATTCAAATAATTACTGCTGGAGCACTTTGGTATTATTCAACCTTATTTAAAAAGCAAGTTTTAGTTGGAAACTTTGTAGTGGCACTTATGGCAGGATTAGTTCCTTGTGTAGTTGGCTTGTACGAATTAACATTACAATATGCTAATATTAATAATACAGTAAATACTTTATTGTTTTTCTTGGATACTGGTACACCCTTCCAAGAAGTAGAATATGTAATTAATATGGTATTAAGAAACATAGTATACTGGATCGCTGGATTTACCCTGTTTGCTTTTATAAGTACAATGGTTAGAGAAATAATAAAAGATGTAGAAGATTATGAAGGTGACAAAAAATATTTTAGCAATACTTTAGCTGTTGTATATGGTAAAGGAAAAGCTGTAATTGTTGCACAAATCCTTACGATAATTATGATAGGGCTGATAGGGTATCTTCAATACATTCAATTACAAGCTAAGGACATGGCCTCTTTTATGTATTTTTTGTTTGCTCTACAAGCGCCATTAATTTATGTTATTTACAAGTTGAAAATAGCAAATAAAAAAAGTGATTATACAAAGCTCAGCGCAATAATGAAATTAATTATGTTGATGGGAATTATTTATACTGCTTTCTTTTACTACTCTTCAATCAATCTTTCATAATGTCTTTATCTAGTGTTTCTTGGAATATCATTTTAGCATCTAAATCTCCTCGTAGGCAAAATTTACTTAAAGAATTGGGCTTTGATTTTGAAATAAAAACTAAAGATGTAAAGGAGGTTTATCCACCTGAATTAAAAAAAGAAGCAGTAGCCATTTTTTTAAGCGAGTTAAAAGCTACTGCTTTTAATGAAGAGTTAAAGGGTAATGATTTGGTAATTACATCTGATACTATTGTTTGCTTAGGAGATGAAATTATTGGTAAACCAACGGATAGAGATGATGCTGTCAAAATGCTCGGAAAATTATCTGGTAATAAGCATGAAGTTATTACTGCAGTTACTTTATCATCTAAGCAACAAATGAAAACATTTTATGAAATGACAGAAGTTTACTTTAAAGAACTAGCTCAGAACGAAATAGAATATTACCTGGATAATTATCAGCCCTATGATAAGGCTGGAAGTTATGGTATTCAGGAATGGATAGGATACATTGGTATTGAAAAAATAAATGGTTCTTATTTTAATGTAATGGGGTTACCGGTTAAAAAGTTGTATGATGAAATAATTAAATTTTAAATTTATGAAGTATCTGTTTTTATTATCGTCAGTCGTTGTTTTCTCAATTATTAATGCACAAAATTTGATTGAAAAAGAAGGGTGGGAATTAACATTTAACGATGAATTTAATGATCAAAAATTGGATTATACCAAATGGCAGGATTTTTATTATTGGGGAGGTAGATACAACAAGGAAGGGTTGACTTATTACGGGAAAGACCAATTTGTGTTTACCGATTCTAGTATTATAATGATAGCTGACAAAGGTAAAAATGAAGGAAATATGGCGTACCGTTCTGGGATGATAGATTGTAACCAATCATTTAAACAGCAATATGGTTATTTTGAAATAAGGAGCAAAAATCCAAAAGGAACAGGGTTTTGGCCAGCATTCTGGCTAGTTAGTACAGAAAAATGGCCGCCAGAAATTGATATTTATGAATTTTACACGAATAAACCTGGAAGAATCAACACTAATCAACATTGGCTGGATAAAAAAGAAAAAAAACACATGCAACCCAAAGGGTATAGAATGAAAGTTGATGCATCAGCAGATTTTCATACCTATGCAGTGGAGTGGACTGCCAAAAAAATTAGATGGTATATGGATGGTAAAAAGATAAAAACATCGCGAAAAGGAATGAAATACCTAATTTATCCTATGCACATTATCATTAACAATGAAGTAAGTAATACTCACGGTATGAATTTAGAAGAAGCTATTTTTCCAAACTACTTTGAGGTAGACTACGTAAGAGTTTATAAGAGGAAATAATTTAATAAATGGCCTTTACTAAATCCCTAAGGTTGTATTGGGATGCCATTACTTCACCATAAGCCCCACAAGAATTAATAGCTATTAAGTCACCTCTTTTAGTAGTTGGTAACATTAATGCTTTACCAAAGCAATCAGAAGACTCACAAATGGGTCCAACTACATCATAACGTTCTTTTTCTGTTGAGATGCTGGTTAAATTTTTAATATTATGCGTTGCTTGGTATAAGGCTGGTCTTATTAATTCAGTCATACCTGCATCAATAATCGCAAAATTGGTATTTACGCCATTTTTAATATATAATACCTTACTTATTAAGGTGCCACATTGTCCAACAATAGAACGACCCAATTCGAAATGCAATTGTTGTTGAGGTCTTAATTCAAGGGTATCATTAAATAATTTAAAAAAAGTATTAAAATCAGGGATAGGGTTTTTGGCGGGATTTTCATAGTCGATTCCCAAACCTCCACCAACGTTAATATGGTTAACAATAATTTGGCGTTCATAAAACCATTGTTGTATTTCGTTAACACGTAAGCATAATCCTTTAAAATCATTCAATTCTGTTATTTGAGAGCCAATATGAAAATGCAAACCAATAAATCTTAAGTTTTCCATATCTGCTAAGGCCACTAGAACATCTTCCAATTCCCATATGTTTATCCCAAACTTATTTTCTTCTAACCCGGTTGTAATATAATGGTGTGTACTGGCACTAACATTCGGATTAATTCTTAAAGCAATTTGAGCAATTTTGTTTTTGGAAGCGGCTAATTCGTTAATTACCTCTAATTCTGGAATAGATTCACAGTTAAAACAAAAGATGTCATTGTCTAATCCAATATTTATTTCTTCATCAGATTTTCCAACTCCTGCAAAAACAATTTGATTAGAAGTATAGCCACATTCAATTGCTTTTTTCACTTCATTTCCACTAACACAATCTGCTCCAAAACCATAGGATTTAATAAGCTCTAAAATTTCACTATTAGAGTTGGCTTTAAAAGCATAATGAACATTATAATTGTACTTTGACGAAGCCTCATTTACAGCATGTAAAGTAGCTTTTAGCAATTCCAAATTGTAATAATAAAATGGAGTAGGAATGCTATTAAAACGAGCTATTTCTTCAGCACTAAACATGGTCAAATAAATTTTTGTGCAATGAATTCAATGCTTTATTTTTATCAGAAGTATTCACCAATAAAGATACATTGTGTCGGCTTCCACCATAAGAAATCATTCGGATAGAAATGTCCTTTAGTGCCCCGAAAACTTTAAGGGCATACCCTTTACTTTCAGCAATAAAATCACCAACTACACAAATGATAGAAAGGTTGGTGTCAACCTCTACTGTTCCAAATTTTTTGAGTTCGGAAACAATGTCGTTTAAGTATTTGGTATCGTCAATAGTGACTGAAACTGCAACCTCTGAAGTAGTAATCATATCAATAGAGGTTTTATAATTTTCAAAAATTTCAAATACTTTTCTCATAAAACCGTGAGCCAATAACATCCTTCCACTTTTGATTTTGATGGCCGTAATTTCATCTTTTACAGCAATTGCCTTAATTCCTTTACCTTCCGTTATACTACTTATTAAGGTGCCTTCGACTTCTGGCTGTAAGGTGTTTTTTAAACGAACAGGAATATTGGCAACTTTACACGGTTGCACACTTGCCGGATGTAATATTTTTGCTCCAAAATATGCTAACTCTGCCGCTTCATCAAAAGACAGGTTGGCAATCGGTTTAGTATTTTCCACATATCTTGGGTCATTGTTATGCATTCCGTCAATGTCTGTCCATATTTGGATTTCTGTAGCATCACAGGTCACACCAATTAAAGAAGCTGAATAATCGCTTCCACCACGTTTTAAATTATCTATTTCTCCAAATGCATTTCGGCAAATGAACCCTTGCGTAATAAAAATTAAATGGTCAGTATTTTTAGCTATTTCTCTATTTAAATTTTCTTTGATGTAGAATAAATCAGGTTCCCCATTTTTATCTGTTCGCATAAAATTTAAGGCAGGAATAAGAACTGAGCCTATATTTTGTTCTTTTAAGTAATAATGTAATAGAGCAGTAGAGATTAATTCACCTTGAGCCAAAATAGCTTTCTCTTCAAACAAGGTAAACATGTCCTGTGTGAAAGATTTAATATATGTAAAATGAGATTTAATTAGTTCATTCCCTTTTTCTTTATATTCTGGTGTAGCAAATAATCCATCAATAACTTTATAATATTGATTTTCTAAAATCAGAATTGCTTCATTAGCACTATCATGATTCTTTTTGTATAAATAGCCCGCAATTTCAACTAAACTATTTGTGGTGCCAGACATAGCAGAAAGGACTACAATTTTTTTATTAGAATTGTTTATAAGCTTCGCCACTTCTTTTATTCTAGCAGCCGATCCTACTGATGTTCCCCCAAATTTTAATACTAACATTTTTTCAAATTAAAATGAGTTTGCAATATTACAAAAAACTATTAATTTAAAAATATAAAAAAATGTTAAATATAAAACAAATAAGGACTAAACCGCTTATAAACCCAACCCCGTTGTTTAACAATTTTTATAATAAACATCTTTTAAAAAATATTACTTTTGAACCAGGTTCAAAAAGGATAGATGTTTACATTAATTAATAAGGAAATACGAAGTTTTTTAGGTTCATTGATTGGCTACATTGTAATAGTTGTTTTTTTAACAACTATAGGCTTAATGATGTGGGTTTTTCCAGGAGGGACCAATGTTTTAGACAACGGTTATGCTAATATTGATGCTTTATTTTATGTTGCTCCATGGGTTTTTATGTTTTTGGTTCCTGCTATTACCATGCGGCTATTTGCTGAAGAAAGTAGAACTGGAACGATTGAGCTTCTATTGACAAAACCATTAACAGATTTTCAGATCGTTTTTGCAAAATACATTGCGGGATTCACTTTAGTTTTGTTTTCACTACTTCCAACCTTAGTTTATTTCTATTCTGTATATCAATTAGGAAGCCCTGTTGGCAATATCGATATTGGAGGAACAATGGGTTCTTATTTTGGATTGCTTTTTTTGGGAAGTGTTTTTGTTGCTATAGGCGTGTTTGCAAGTGTAATTACTAAAAATCAAATCATCTCTTTTATTGTAGCTGTTTTTCTCAGTTTCTTTTGCTATGTTGGGTTTGAATCGATTAGCTCATTGGAATATTTTGGAGCAGTTGATGATATTATTATGAAGTTAGGAATAAATGAGCATTATGTTTCAATGAGTAGAGGAGTTATAGATACCAGGGATGTTATTTATTTTGTAAGCACAATTTTCTTGTTTTTGATTTTGACTAAAACAGCGTTAAGTAGTAGAAAATGGTAGAGAAGCAAGCTGTAAATAGAAAAAAGGATTTAACTTTTTTAGTGGCTGGGATTATTATAATAATACTAGCAAATTATATTGGCTCTTTTGCATTTGAGCGTTTCGACTTAACTTCTGAAAAACGATATACTCTCTCTGATACGAGTAAGGAATTAGCTGAGAATTTAAAAGATGTTATCTATGTAAAGGTTTATTTAGAAGGTGAATTTCCAGCAGGGTTTAAACGATTGCGTGACGAAACTAAAGAGATGTTAGACGAGTTTAGAGCATATTCTAACGGAAATTTGGAATATGAGTTTATCAACCCATCTGAGAGCTCAGACCAAAAAATAAAAGATGAAATCTACAAACAACTTTATAAGCAGGGATTAAGACCAACTGACTTAAGCACGAAAAGCTCCGATGGTTATAGCAGCCAAATTATTTGGCCAGGAGCATTATTTAGTTATAATGGAAAAGAATTTCCAGCACAGTTATTAAAAAGTCAAATCGGAGTACAACCCGAAGCTATGTTAAATAGTTCTATTGAATCGTTAGAATATGAAATAGCTAATACCATTAATAATTTAACAATCATTAATGTCCCTAAGGTAGCTTTTATAGAAGGGCATGGGGAGTTAGATAAATTAGCAACGGCTTCTCTAGCAGAATCATTGGCCGAATTTTATGCAGTTGATAGAATTGAGCTGAATGAAAACTTGAGCAGCTTAACAGAAAGAGTTATGTTAGATAGCACAAAAGCTTTTTCAGTTAAAATAAAATATAACACCATTATAATTGCAAAACCTTCTCAACAATTTTCTGAAAAGGATAAATTTATCATTGACCAGTACGTGATGTATGGAGGGAGAGTTATTTGGCTAATTGATCCAGTTTTAGCAAGTATGGATAGCTTACAAAATGCGGATGTAACAATGGCAATCCCTTTAGATCTAAATTTAGATGACCAACTATTTACTTATGGAGTAAGGATAAACACAAATTTAGTTCAAGATATTCAATCTGCTCCTATACCTATTGTTACAGGAATGGTTGGTAATCAACCTAAAACAGAAATGTTTCCTTGGTTTTTCTTCCCACTTCTAACTCCAGTTAATAATCATCCAATTGTAAACAATTTAAATGCTCTAAAAGGTGAATTTGTGAGTACTATTGATACAATAGCAAAGCAAGGAATTAAAAAGACGGGTCTATTAAAGACCTCACAATATTCTAAAGTAAGTAATGCACCCACTAGGATAAGTTTAAGCAGTGTACGCTTTGAGCCTGACCAAACTCAATTTAATAAAGGGCATCAAGTTGTTGCGGTATTATTAGAAGGTCAATTTGAATCAGTATTTAAGAATAGAGTTCCTCCACAAATTGAAGTATCTAATGAAATTAATTTTAAGGAGAAAAGTGTTGACAATAAAATGATCGTTATTGCTGATGGAGATGTTACCAAGAATTTTGTTAACAGAAGAACGGATGAATATCTAGCATTAGGATTTGATCGTTTTACAAGACAAGAATTTGGCAATAGAGATTTTATGTTAAATGCTGTTAGTTATATGTGTAACGATAGTGGTTTGATGAGTGTAAGGTCTAAAAAACTAAAAATAAGATTATTGAATAAGACCGAATTGAAAAACGAAAAATTCAGATGGCAGCTAATAAACACTATACTGCCGATTGGGTTAGTTTTATTATTCGGAATTGCACATTATTATGATAGAAAGAAAAAATTCACAAAATAACTTACACTATGAAAAATAATAAAGTACTTATAGCTCTATTAGTTATTTTAGCAGCAGTTGCTATTTATTTTTTCACAAAAAAATCTGACGGAACTTTAAGAAATGATAAAGAAGTAAAATCTGATTTTGCTATCAAGGATACTGCGAGCATAGATAAAATATTTATTGCAGATGCTAAGGGTCAAACAGTTACTCTTACAAGAGTTGAAAATGCTTGGATGGTAAATAATAAGTATGTTGCACGACCCGATAATATTAGAATATTAATGAAAACATTTAGCAGAATAGATGTTAGATCACCTGTTCCAAAAGCAGCCTATAATAATGTTGTAAAAATGATTGCTACTAGCGCAACTAAGGTGGAAATTTATCAAGGTGACGACAAACCAAGTAAAATTTATTACGTGGGTGGTGCTACTTTGGATCATCAAGGGACTTACATGGTACTTGAGACTGACGGAGTAAAATCATCAGCTCCTTTTATAACTTATATACCAGGCAATTATGGTTATTTATCAACTCGTTTTTTTACAGAGTCAGAACAATGGAGAGATGCCGTTGTTTTTAGGTATTTACCAGAAGAAATTAAAAGCATTGAAATAAATTATTTCGAAACACCTGAAGAATCATTTATTATTAATAATACGGATGGAGAGTTTACTTTGTCAGCACTTGGATCGAATGAAATAATTCCCAATGTGAATAAAGAACTTTTGAATGAATATGTAAATAGGTACAGGAAAATTTATTACGAGATGATAGATGTTGAATCTCCAAAAGAGAAAATTGATTCTACAATTGCTTCTCCACCTTTTTTATCTATAGAAGTGAAGGATTTTCTAGGTGGGGGAAATAAAATAGTAGTTTATCATATGCCTAATTTTAGAAAAACCCTAGATCATGATGAAAAAGAGTTTCCATATGATGTAGATAGAATGTACGGATATTTAAATAATGAACTATTTACCTATATCCAATTTGCTACATTTGACAACATTACGCTGCCCAAAAGATATTTTTTGAAAAATTAATTTAAATCAGAGGCAACCTTTTTAAAATCTTTGCGTCTTTTTAATAGTCAAGGTTCTTAGGAACTAAGACGTTACCTTTTT
>JBFIEB010000067.1:0-11103 GCA_041603555.1 Vicingaceae bacterium | reverse complement strand
TGCTATTTGGCCATTTACTGTGGTAGGTAGGCCTCCACAGGAAGATACACAATTTGGAGCGTTGATTCATAAACTGGCTGGCAAAGCCATTCAAACAGAAATACCTGGATTACACGAAATAAATGCAGTTGATGCGGCTGGAGTTCATCCTTTGTTATTAGCTATTGGAAGTGAACGATACACCCCTTATTCAGAATTAAAACAACCACAAGAACTCTTAACTATCGCAAATCATATTTTAGGCAAAGGTCAATTGAGCTTGGCTAAGTATTTATTTATTTCTAATAAAGCTGATTCACCAACATTGTCTTGTAGGAATATTGAGTCATTTTTCACTCACCTACTTGAGCGTGTAGATTGGACAAGAGATGTACACTTTCAAACTAAAACTACTATTGACACATTGGATTATAGTGGAACTGAAATTAACCAAGGATCAAAAGTAATTATTGCAGCAGTAGGCGAGAAAAAACGAACCTTGCTAGGAGTAGATCCTGATGAAAATTTCGAAATGGTTCTACCTGGAGTTGTTACCTGCAATTTTAAACCCTTTACAGATTATATACAAGCAAAAGAAGAAATCGACCAGTATACTCAAGAATTATCTTCTCAGGATTTAGAGGGCATCATGATGATTGTTCTAGCTGATGATGCGAGTTTTCTAGAAAAGAATTTAAATAACTTCTTATGGACTACTTTTACTCGTAGTAATCCTGCCAACGATATTTATGGGGTGGACAGTTTTACCAAACACAAACATTGGGGTTGCAATGGACCATTAATTATTGATGCGCGAGCAAAACCTCATCACGCTCCAGCATTAATAAAAGATGCCGAAGTAGAAAAACGGGTGGATAAATTATTTACAAATGGCTCTTTAAAAGGAATTTAAGCCCAATTCAACGGGCAGGATTTACAACAACTTTTTCCTTTCTTTTTAAACTTTTCGCAACAAGAAGGTTTCTTCTTTTTCTTCTTCTTAACACTAATAGTTAAAGAATTATTTGTCGCTTGAAATGTTATATTTGAAATCTGTTTCATTCTGAAACAAATGTCCTATTTAGATTCAATCTAAACAATACCACAAAAGTGGTATATTAATAACACTTCTCCCAGTCTTTCCATACTGGTTCGTAACCCTGTTGTTTAATTATTTGTTCTACTTCAAGGGTTGATCTGTCATCAGAAATTTCAAATTGTTCAAGTGTCTGTGATTCTACCACATAACCACCAGGGTTGGTTTTACTTTCTGCACTAAATGTGGTAGCTCCTAATTTGATGATATGATTTCTAAATTTTTCAGATTCTCGTGTAGAAATAGATAGCTCTACTTCTTCATCCAATAATCGATAAGCACAAATCAACTGAACCAACTCTTTATCACTCATTTCTATTTTGGGTTCTAGTCCACCTGAGTGAGGTCTTAATCTGGGAAAGGAAATGGAATACTTAGCTTGCCAATACATTTTCTCCAAATAATTTAAATGAAGTGCCGTAAAAAAACTATCGGTACGCCAATCTTCCAATCCAATTAATATCCCCAACCCCATGTTGTAAATTCCCGCTTTCCCTAAACGATCATGTGTTTCTAACCGATAAGAGAAGTTAGATTTTTTTCCTTTTGGATGATGTTTTTTATAGTCTTCCCTATGATAAGTTTCTTGATAAACCAGCACCGTATTAACACCAACATTAATTAATCGCTGGTATTCATTTTCTTGAAGTGGCTGCACCTCAATAGAGATGTGAGAAAAATAAGGGCGAACCAGTTTCACTGCATTTTCTAAATAATCAACCCCAACATTTTTGTCCGCTTCTCCAGTAACCAACAATATGTGATCATATCCCAAAGACTTAATATGTTCTACTTCTTTTATTATTTCCTGATCATTTAATGTCTTACGAGGAATTTTATTGGTAAAACTAAACCCACAATAGGTGCAAATGTTTTGACATTCATTACTCAAATACAATGGAATGTACATCTGTATGGTTTTTCCAAATCGCTTTTGTGTTAGCTGATGGCTCTTTTGAGCCATCTGTTCTAAATAAGATTCAGCAGCTGGAGAAATGAGTGCTTTAAAATCTTCTAAGGTTCTTTTTTCTCTGCCTAAAGCAAGAAGAACGTCATGATTCGTTTTGGAATAAATGCTATTTTTTACTTCTTCCCAATTATAATTATCAAATATGTTTTTGAAACTACCCACTAATCTAAAAACGATGTTAACGGACTACTTGCTATTGCATGATTTGTTTGAGCTCCAAGCCTTGCCTTAAAAGCTAATCGCCCAGCTTCAACTCCTAACTTAAATGCTTTTGCCATTTCTATTGGGTTATCAGAAACTGCAATTGCCGTATTTACCAATACCGCGTCTGCTCCTAATTCCATAGCTTTAGCCGCATCTGATGGAGAACCAATTCCTGCATCAACCACAACAGGAATTCGGCTTTGTTCAATAATAATTTCTAAGAAATCAATTGTTTTTAACCCCTTATTACTTCCTATTGTAGACCCTAAAGGCATAACTGCAACTGTTCCAACTTCTTCTAGTCTTTTACACAATACTGGGTCAGCATGTATGTAAGGTAAAACAATAAATCCTTTTTTAACTAATTCCTCAGCAGCTACCAAAGTCTCAATAGGATCGGGCATCAAATACTTAGGGTCTGGATGAATCTCTAATTTAAGCCAGTTTGTTTCTAAGGCCTCCCTAGCTAACTCAGCGGCAAAAACAGCTTCTTTAGCAGTTCGTACTCCAGAAGTATTCGGCAATAAATTAAATTGAGGATGCTTTAAATGTTTTAAAATATCATCATTATTATCGGCTACATCGACTCTTTTTAAAGCTACTGTAACCAATTCCGAACCTGAAGCTAATAAAGCCTCTTCCATCAATTTACTGGAACTGAATTTACCTGTTCCGGTAAACAATCGAGAGTAAAATTCTTTATCTGCTATTTTTAACATGCTAATTGAGGGTTATCGTAGCCGTCTTTAATCATTTCTTTCAGAACATCAGTATCAATATCGGCTAATTTGTTAATGTACAAACATCCTTTTCCTGTTTTATGTTTTCCTAATCTGGTCAGCATTTCTTCGTGTATAGAAACATCGCAACCACTGATGTACATCGAAATTTTTGCCTTCCTAGGAGAGAATCCTACTTTGAACCAATCCCCTTCTCTACCACTGGCATATTTATAATGCAAATCACCAAAACCAATGATGCTTGTTCCCCACATTCTCGGTTCTTCTCCAGTAATTTTCTTCATCATTTCCAATATTTCGAAAGCATCCTTTCGTTTCCCATCTTGGTCAATAGTATTGATAAAATCCTCAACACTCAATTCGTTTTTCTTTGTTTTTAATTCGGCCATAGTTCGTTGTTTAAAATGATTAATAGTTGTTCTACGTTTGAAAAATTATTAGTAATTAATCCAGACACAGCAATTCCGTAAACACCTGTTTCTAATAACGGTTCAATGTCATCTATTTCTATCCCACCAATTGCTATAATTGAAAGTTCATTAACTGAACAAATCGACTTTAACTGAGTTAGAATTTCTTTGTACCCTGATGGCCCTAAAAACGGACTTAAGTCTTGTTTTGTTGGGGTAAACTTATATGGTCCTAATCCAATGTAATCAACATGGTCTACTAAACTCAACACATCTTCAATTGTATTTGCCGTTCCACCAATAATAGCACTCTCCCCTAATATTTCTCTGGCATCGATAGGATGTATATCTTTTTTACCTAAATGAACCCCATGTGCATTAACCTCTTTCGCTATTTCCACATTGTCATTAATAATTAGAGTAACATCGTATAAATTGCATATAATTTTAGCCTCTTTAGCAATAGCTAAATAATCTTCATCCGACTTGTTTTTTACTCTTAATTGTATCCATTTCACTCCAGCCATACAAGCTTCTTTAACACAATCGATGTGTGAAAGCGTTTCGGTTTCTTGAGTGATATAGTGTAGTTTTCCAATCATAACCGGTAACTTCCTAATAATGAAGGAGAGCTATTTAAAAATTTATACATATAACTTTTGCTTCTTAAGCAAGCCTTAATTACAGGTAACCCTAAAGCTAAATTTGCAGTTAAAGTAGATGAAAAAACACACCCCGAACCATGCTTTTCATAAAGTACTTTTACTTTAGGATTAAATGGATAAGTCTTCCCCTCATAAAATAAATAATCTTTTCCCTTAACTTCTGGGTTATGTCCACCTTTCAAATACAAGTTAGTAAACTCACTCAATATTTTAGCCCCTTCTTTTGCATCATCATTTTCAGTAAGTTGTTTTATTTCATTCCAATTTGGAGTAAGCAAATAAACACCCTTTAAAACATTTTTTAATTCTGATAAATCATACTTAAAGTCAAATCCTGCGCTAGCTGATAAAATTGGATCCCAAATTACTTTTGGTTGTTTGTTGTTTGCCTTTAGTTGATGAAGCATTTTACTTAAAAAATCGAGAGATGGAATCAACCCGATTTTTATATATTCAAATTGATGCTCTTTCAACAATACATTTAATTGAGCAAAAATCATATCCTCTTCAACCCAATTTACACCAATAAATTCTTTTTCATTTTGAATGGTATTGGCTGTACAAACAGCAAATCCTGCACATTTATTAGTCTCTATTGCTTTTATGTCTGCTAATATCCCAGCTCCTCCCGAAGGATCAAAACCTGCAATAGCCAATATTTTCTTTCTCTCTTTACTCATATTGTTTCCAAACACTTCCTAAAAAAGCACCTCCATCAAAACCTAATTCTAATAGTTCAGAATAGTTAGCTTCAGTCACTCCTCCCAACCCTATTATTTTTATTTCTCTTTCTTTTTTTAAAAATTTTCTTAGCTCTTCTTGCTCAAAATTTGCTTTGTATCCTTGTTTTGAAATACTATCAAAAACAGGGCTCAAAAAGCAATACTCCAATTTTCCATCTAATTCTTCCACTTCCTTAAACGAATGACAAGAACCTTTGAAATTTTGATGAATTACTGTTTTCGTTTGCACCTCTTCATTAAACGAATTGAACAAATTATTTATTTCCTCCTCACTCCAATTGGGCTTTCTCAAATGGAATTTGTCCCAATGATTTTTTTCCATTTCATCATTAATTAACTCGTCTTCATCTTTAAGTTTTTCTGGATATGAAAAAAGAATTCTCACTTATAAATAGACTTCATTCCCTTGCTCGTTAAACTCTTTCGATTTTTTTTTCATCCCTTCTTCTATTGCTTTTTGCTCATCAATATCTTGTTTAGCGGCAAAATCTCTAACTTCCTGAGATATTTTCATGGAACAAAAGTTTGGACCACACATCGAACAGAAATGGGCAATTTTAGCGCCTTCGGCAGGCAAAGTTTCATCATGATATTCACGAGCAGTATCCGGATCTAATGCCAAGTTAAATTGATCGTTCCATCTGAATTCAAAACGGGCTTTACTTAGCGCATTATCCCTAATTTGAGCACCTGGATGACCTTTTGCTAAATCAGCAGCATGAGCAGCTAACTTATAAGTAATTACTCCTGTTTTCACATCATCTCTATCTGGTAAACCAAGGTGTTCTTTAGGCGTTACATAGCACAACATAGCACATCCATACCATCCGATTTGTGCCGCTCCAATGGCTGATGTAATGTGATCATAACCTGGTGCAATATCAGTAGTCAAAGGTCCCAACGTATAAAATGGTGCTTCAAAACATTCTTGTAATTGTAAGTCCATGTTTTCTTTAATCATATGCATTGGTACATGACCAGGGCCTTCAATCATCACTTGTACATCATGTGCCCAAGCTTTTTTGGTTAATTCTCCAAGGGTACGTAACTCTGCAAATTGAGCCTCATCATTGGCATCAGCAATACTTCCCGGTCTTAACCCATCTCCTAAAGAAAATGCTACATCATAAGCTTTCATGATTTCACAAATGTCTTCAAAATGAGTATACAAGAAACTTTCTTTATGATGTGCCAAACACCATTTTGCCATTATAGAACCACCTCTAGATACAATTCCTGTAACTCGTTTAGCGGTCATGGGAACATACCTTAACAATACTCCGGCATGAATAGTAAAATAATCTACCCCTTGTTCTGCTTGTTCGATTAAAGTATCTCTAAAAATTTCCCATGTTAAATCTTCAGCTTTTCCATTCACTTTTTCTAACGCCTGATAAATTGGAACAGTTCCAATCGGAACTGGAGAATTTCTAATGATCCATTCTCGGGTTTCATGGATATTATCACCAGTAGATAAATCCATAATGGTATCAGCCCCCCAACGACAAGACCATACAGCCTTTTCAACTTCTTCTTCAATGCTAGATGTTATTGCACTGTTACCAATATTGGCATTAATCTTTACCAAAAAATTCCTACCAATAATCATTGGTTCACTTTCTGGATGGTTAATGTTGTTTGGAATAATTGCTCTACCAGCAGCAATTTCATCTCTAACAAATTCTGGAGTAATTTCTTTAACTGGGGTCTTGGCTCCAAAACTATTTCCTGGGTGCTGACCAGCAGGATCTTTCGTTTCATTTAATTTCTGATTCTCACGAATAGCAATATATTCCATCTCTGGAGTAATAATCCCATTTTTTGCATAATGCATTTGAGAAACGTTAGTTCCTTTTTTTGCTCTTAGCGGTTTTTTGATGTGTTCAAATCTCAAATAGTCGATATCTGAATTTAACAATCTTTCTTTCCCATATGCCGAAGAAATATCATCCAACTGTTCTACATCTCCTCGATCTAAAATCCATTGTTGCCGAATTGGTTCGATTCCTCTTTTTACATCAATAACCATCTCAGGATCAGTGTAAGGACCACTACAATCATACACTGTAACTGATTCATTTTTGGAAGTAGTACCATTAAATTTATCCACAGTATCTTCCAAAGCAATTTCTCGCATGGCAACATTAATATCATGGGTTTCTCCTTTTACATAAATTTTTTTGGATGCAGGAAAAGGGGTTCTGGTAATTTTATCTTGACTAGGTACTTTCTCTTTGCTCATAGTTTTATTTTTACCCACCTTGTGTGGCTTTTATTATAGTAATGTTATCGTTTTCTTTTAACTCAGTATTGTTCCATTCAGATTTTTGAATTACGTTTAGATTAACTGCAATAGCTATTCCTTTTTCTTCAATATTCAATTGACTGATTAAAGAATTAAGTCTGGTAGACTCATCTATTATCTGCGCATTATTATTTACCGTTATATTCATAAATTAATAAAGCTCTAGAAATGTTGGTGGAGGATTAATCCTTCAGAAACTTTTTCCTTCGTCCGCATTACCGGTATCAGGTTAAAAGGGTATAATCTCAGTCCGTAAATCAGGACACCCCTAAAGCTTTTCAAATGTAAGTAATAATAAAAAAAGACTACTCCAATGAATAGCCTTTTTATTAACATCTTATAAACTGCAAGATTAAATCAATATACCATTAAGTATTGAATTAAACGTTTCACTTGGTCGCATTGCTTTAGAAGTCAAATTTTCATTTGGTTTATAATAGCCGCCAATATTTTGAGGAGTACCTTGCGCACCATTTAGCTCAGTGATAATTTTAGATTCGTTTTCCAAAAGCCCTTTCGCTAGAGCTGAAAAAGTTGCTCGTAACTCAACATCATCAGATTGTTCGGATAATGCTTGAGCCCAATATAATGCTAAATAGAAGTGGGAACCTCTGTTATCCAATTCACCTACTTTTCGTGATGGAGATTTATCATTATCTAAAAACTCTCCAGTAGCTATATCTAACGTGTCAGCTAAAACTTGTGCTTTTTTATTATTGGTAGTTATTGCTACGTGTTCTAATGAAACACCCAATGCTAAAAACTCGCCTAATGAATCCCATCTTAAATGACCTTCTTCTAAGAATTGCTCAATATGTTTTGGGGCAGAACCTCCAGCACCTGTCTCAAACAATCCTCCTCCATCCATTAATGGAACAATTGACAACATTTTTGCAGATGTTCCTAATTCTAAAATTGGAAATAAATCTGTCAAGTAATCTCTTAGCACATTTCCAGAAACAGAGTTAGTGTCTAATCCTGCTTTTACTCTTTCTAACGTATAGCTTGTTGCCGTATCAGGCGACATAATTGGCATTTCCAATCCACTCGTATCATGATTCGGTAAATACTTATTTACTTTTTTAATTACCTCTCTATCATGGGCTCTATTGCTATCTAACCAAAATACTGCTGGATTTCCAGTAGCTCTCGCTCTATTAACAGCCAACTTAATCCAATCTTGTATAGGTGCATCTTTAACCTGACACATTCTAAAAATATCTCCAGCTTCAACGCTTTGTTCAATTAAAACAGTTCCTTTTCCATCAACAACTTGAACTTTTCCTGCTGCCTTTAATTGGAATGTCTTATCGTGAGAACCATACTCCTCAGCTTTTTGAGCCATTAACCCAATATTCGGCACTGTCCCCATTGTTGTTGGATCAAAAGCGCCATTCTTTTTACAAAAATCTATTGTTGCTTGGTAAATACCCGCATAACATCTATCTGGAATAATTGCTTTAGTATCTTGTCCTTTACCATCTTTATTCCACATTTGACCAGAAGTTCTAATCATTGCGGGCATTGAAGCATCAATAATCACATCACTCGGAACATGTAAATTTGTAATCCCTTTATCAGAATTAACCATAGCTACTGATGGTCTATTTGCGTAAACAGCATCAATAGCTGCTTTAACTTCATTTTCTTTTGCATGTCCAGCTATTTTAGCATAAACATCTCCAATACCATTGTTAGGAGTAATTCCTAATTCATTAAACAAATCGGCATACTTTTCAAAAACAGCTTCGTAAAAAACAGAAACAATTGCACCAAAAATAATTGGGTCTGAAACTTTCATCATTGTTGCTTTCATGTGCACCGAAAACAATACTCCTTTTGCCTTTGCATCTTCAATTTGTTCAGCAATAAAAACCCTTAACTTATCTAAACTCAATACTGAAGCATCAATAATTTCTCCGGCTAATAAAGGTGTAGAGGCTTTTAACACCTCTGTTGAGCCATCAATTCCAACAAATTGTACTTTTACATCTGTAGCTTCATTAACTGTAATAGATTTTTCACTTCCGTAAAAATCTCCGTCACTCATGCTTGCCACATGTGTTTTTGAATTACTAGACCAAGCACCCATACTATGCGGATGCTTTTTTGCATAATTCTTAACTGCTTTTGGCGCTCTACGATCTGAATTTCCTTCTCTTAATACAGGGTTAACCGCAGAGCCTAACACTTTAGCATATTTCGCTTTGGTTGATTCATCACCTGGGTAACTCGGAATGTTGTATCCTTGAGATTGCAGCTCTTTAATCGCTCCTTGCAACTGTGGAATTGAAGCAGAAATATTAGGTAACTTTATAATATTTGCTTCTGGTGTATTTGCCAACTGCCCTAATTCAGCTAATGCATCTTCAACTTGTTGATCATCAGTTAAACACTCCGGAAAATTTGCTAATATTCTACCTGCTAATGAGATGTCTTTAGTTTTAATTTCTACACCTGAGAAAGCAATAAAAGCCTTTATTATTGGTAAGAGAGAATAAGTGGCCAACATTGGAGCTTCATCTGTTATTGTGTAGATAATTTTTGTCATTTTTATACTTTTTTAGCTAAATAATTCGATTAAAATAGAGGTGCGAAACTACTTAAAATTCACCTTTTTTAAAGGATTATTCTTATTAAAAATTGAGTTTTATCGATGTCTAGAAAAAAAGAAGTTAAATGTATTAATTGAAATAAAATTTATTCGCATTTATTTGTTTGAATAATCCAATAAAAATCATTTATTTTGCAGTCCTCAATTTTTAAAGAGAAAAGAGATGTCAAGAGTTTGTCAAATAACAGGAAAGAAAGTAATTACGGGTAACAACGTGTCTCACTCAAAGAGAAGAACGAAAAGAAAATTTTACCCTAACTTACAAACGAAGAAATTTTATATTCCGGAAGAGGATAAATGGATTACATTAAAAGTTTCGGGTGCAGCATTAAAAACTATTGATAAAATTGGTATTCAGGCTAGCATCAAAAAAGCGAAAGCCAAAGGGTTTATGTAAATTATTACAATAATTATATTTATTGGTATAAACGTTGTTACTTTAGTAGCAGCGTTTTTTTATACTTATTTATGAAAAAGTTAGTGTCTATCCTTTTAATAATGTTTCCGTTAACCTTTATTGCGCAGGAGGTTGAACTTGACTTAAAATTTGATACTATTTCAAAAACTTATGATACTGATTTACTACCAGCTTCCTTTTTTGCTAAAAACAGACAAGCATTAAGAGACGCTATGCCTACTAATTCTATTGCTGTATTATTTTCAAATCCTGTTAGAAATAGATCAAATGATGTTAATTATGAGTACCATCAAGACCCGAATTTTTATTACCTCACCGGATTAAGAGAGCCACATGCTGCAATTTTCATTTATAAAGAAGAACAAGAGTTTAAGGATAACCTTAAAACGGATGAAATACTTTTTCTTCAACAAAAAGATAAAAAAAATGAATTGTGGACGGGGCAACGATTGGGCATCGAAGGCGCATTAATAAATCTAGAGTTAAGAACCGTAATGAAAAACGAAAAGTTTTTAAGTTTTGAAAATGGATACAATGAATTTAGTAAAGTGTTAATTATTGAACCTCGAGAAGATGTGCATGATACGCATGAAAAAGGTGACTTATATGGATTACTTCAATCTTTTCATACAAAAACAAAAGACTTAGGAAATATTGATGTTCGTGATTTATTGGAAATAATGGCAAGCTTAAGGCAAATAAAATCGGAAGAAGAAATTGCATTAATGAGAAAAGCTATTGATATAACCTGCGAAGCACAAATTGAGTTAATGAAAGCTTTAAAACCTGAAATGACTGAGTATGAATCAGAAGCAATTGTAGAATATGTTTTTAAGAAAAATGGAGCTGAATACCCTGGATTTCCTTCTATTTTAGGGGGTGGTGAAAATAGTTGCATCATTCATTACACCAGCAATAGAAAAAAATTGGCTGGAAAAGACATGTTGGTAAGTGATATT
>JBFIEB010000066.1:0-11126 GCA_041603555.1 Vicingaceae bacterium | reverse complement strand
TAAACTCCTCGAGAGGAATTATTTATGCCGGTAATGACGAAAATTTTGCAGAAACTGCTAAAAATTCAGCCTTGATAATTCAAAAAGAAATGGCTATCTTGTTGAAAGAATTTCTAAGTTAGAATTCTATAATCATTCACTCATATAAAAATTTTAAACATGGCAGTAATACTTGTAGTTAAGATAATAGCAGGCCTTTTTGGAGTTCTTTTTACATTAGGATTGTTTTTTATAGTTAAGCAAAAAACAGCTGTAATAATTGAAAGATTGGGAAAATTTAATCGGGTTGCAAGGTCAGGATTTAACCTAAAAATCCCAATTATTGATAAAAAAGCTGGAATGGTGAATTTAAAGGTTATGGAATTACCCGTAGAGGTTGAAACCAAAACAAAAGATGATGTATTTGTTAGATTAATTATATCGGTTCAGTATTATGTTGTTGAAACTAATGAAGGTATTTCAACGTCATTTTACAAATTTGATGACCCGGCTCGACAAATTCAATCTTATGTTTTTGATTCCATTCGTTCTGAAGTCCCAAATATGTTTTTAGATGATGTATTTAGCGAGAAAGATAAAATTGCTAAGGCAGTACAGATGGAATTGGCTGAGACTATGGAGGAATATGGTTTTGCCATTATAAAAGCATTAATCACAGACATTGATCCTGATGCTAAAGTAAAACATGCAATGAATGAAATCAATGCTGCAAAAAGAATGAAAGAAGCGGCAAAGGAATATGCCGAAGCTGATAAAATCAAAGTTGTTGCTGCCGCAGAAGCAGAAGCACAAAGTAAAAAGTTACAGGGAGTAGGTATTGCAGATCAACGAATTGCAATTGCAAATGGATTAAAACAATCTGTAGAAGAAGTTAGAGGGGCTATGGAAGATGGCGTTACTGGACGGCAAGTAATGAACATGTTATTTATGACCCAACATTATGATACTATTAGTAGATTGGCTGAAGAAGGTGTAAATACGATTTTTGTTCCATATTCACCTGGAACAGTTGGAGATTTACAAACTCAAATTCAATCAAGTTTATTGGCAGCGGATACAGTAACTAAAGCTACTGACGTAAATGATATTGTTGTGGCAACCAAAAAGAATAGAAAAGCTCCGAGGCCGGAACAAGACGATTTAATTGACCCAGAAGATTTTGAGTAAAAATTGAAAGAAGACTTTTTACATTACATCTGGAAGTATAAGCGATTTAATTCTTTAAGATTATTTTCTCAAAGCAAAGAGAAAATTGAAATAATCAACTTTGGTATTCATAATACTGATGCTGGACCTGATTTTTTTAATGCAAAAGTTAAAATAAATGATACTATTTGGGCTGGAAATGTCGAAATCCATACTAATTCATCCGATTGGGTTAAACATAAACATCAATCAGATAAGGCTTATGATAATGTAATTCTTCATGTAGTTTATTACAATGATGCTGTAATAAACGATAAAGAAGGAAATGCTATTCCTACTCTGGAATTAAAAGGTTTAATTGATGAAGTATTAGTTGATAAATATAATACTCTTATACAATCTAAAGATTGGATTCCTTGTGGAAAACAGATAAAAACTGTTGATGATTTCACCCTAAATTCATGGATTAATCGCTTAGCGATAGAACGCTTAGAACGAAAGTCCAATGAGATTGAAGAAACACTTAAAACCAATAGAAATAATTGGGAAGAATCATTTTATCAGTATTTATTTAAATATTTCGGTTTAAAAGTTAATGCTCAACCTTTTGAATTATTAGCAAAAAATATCGAATTAAAAATAATTGAAAAGCACAATGATTTATTTACAATAGAAGCATTGTTATATGGACAGGCTGGTTATTTGGATGAAGATATTGAAGATAGGTATCATAATAGGCTTAAAAAGGAGTACCATTTTCTTAAATCGAAATTTGGTTTAACCCCTTTGGATAAAAGCCTATGGAAATTATTACGCTTACGTCCAGGTAATTTTCCTACGATAAGAATTGCCCAGTTAGCCAATTTATTAAATAAGCATGCAAGATTATTTTCTAAAATTATTGAAGCAGATTCAGTTTTGGATTTACAGCAACTATTTTATGTCCAAGCTTCTGAATATTGGGATTCGCATTATCAATTTGGTGCAGCAGTAAAAGAAAGTAAGATTAAAAAGTTTGGGATAAATACTGTAAATAATATTATAATTAATGTAATTGTGCCGTTTACTTTTGTTTATGGAAAAGCAAAACAAGATGAAAATTTGATAGACAAGTCAATAAATTTTCTTGAAAACATTAAAGCTGAAAACAATTCTACCATTAAAAAATGGAAAGAATTGGGAGTGAAATCAAGTAATGCACTTTACAGTCAATCTCTGTTGGAATTGAAAAATGATTATTGTTCTCAAAAAAAATGTTTAAATTGCAGTATTGGTAATCAAATTATCCAATCATGATTAATAAAATTTTATCATATTTTGAAAAACGAGCCTTTGGTGTTTGTTCTTGGTGGGGAGAGAAACTTCAACTCAAATCAAGCAGAATACGAATGTCTTTTATTTATTTATCCTTTCTTACTTTTGGGTCACCAATATTGATATACCTTATAATGGCTTTTTTACTTGAACATAAAGAATACTTTAAGTTTAAAAAACGCAAGTCTGTTTGGGATATTTAAGATATACGCTATTTAATTTCAAGTATTTTAGAAAAGTTTACATTGCATTACTTCTTCTATTTACTATTCTATTAGTTGGAATAACTGGTTTTATTATTATAGAGGGCTATACACTTGGTGAAGCATTTTATATGACCGTTTTAACCGTTTCAACGGTTGGATTCAATGAGGTAAGACCATTATCTGATTTTGGTAGAATCTTTACTGCTTTTTTGATTATCTTTAGCTTTAGTACATTTATATATGCTGTAACATCCATTTCAAATTATATTTTAGATGGAGAATACAAAATTTATTTTAAAGATCTAAGAATTAATAAAAAAGTGAGTAAAATTTCAAACCATACAATTATTTGTGGATACGGAAGAAATGGTAAACAAGCTGCTATAGAACTAAAATCACACCGCAGAAAATATGTTGTTATTGAGCAAGATAAGGAATTGAGTGAGGACTTGAGAAAAGAGCATGATATTCCATTTATTGAAGGAGATGCAACATTAGAAAGTTATTTAGAAAAAGCCCGAATTGAAACAGCTAGTTCGTTGATTACAACCTTACCAAAAGATGCAGACAATCTTTTTGTTGTATTAACCGCTAGAGAGATGAATCCTAATCTTTTGATAATAAGTAGGGCATCGAAGGATAATTCGGATAAAAAACTAAAAAGAGCTGGAGCCAATAATGTAATAATGCCCGATAAAATTGGAGGTGCTCATATGGCTTCTTTAGTTATTAAGCCAGATGTCATGGAATTTATGGATTATGTTATGGGGCAGGGTACTAACTCTGTTAATTTGGAGGAAATCACTTTCGAAAATTTACCAGATCAGTTAAAAAACAAATCCATTCGCGAATTAGGGATAAGAGATAAATCTGGAGCTAATATTGTTGGTTTTAGAACCCCAGAAGGAGAATATATTATTAATCCTTCACCAGATACGATAATCAAACCTCAAGCAAAAATATTTGTTTTAGGAACTATAGAACAAATTGAAGCATTTAGAGAATTTACTAGCCAACAAAGTATTTTAAACCAATAAATATAAATAGGAGTGAAAATTTTAATCACTGGGAGTAACGGATTACTTGGACAAAAGTTAGTTAAATTGTTATCTAGCAATCAAGAGGTTAATTTATTGGCCACTTCAAAAGGAGAGAATAGAATTTTCAGTATAGGTGGTTATAGGTATGAAAGTTTAGATATTACAAATAAAAATGAAATTGATAATTTAATAGATACATTCAAACCTAATGCAATTATTAATACCGCAGCAATGACGGATGTTGATGCTTGTGAGTCGAACCAAAAATTGTGCTGGGATTTAAATGTAAATGCCGTTAAATACCTTATAGAGGCTTCTAGAAGAAACAATTCACATCTCATCCATTTGTCTACAGATTTTGTTTTTGATGGTAAAAATGGACCTTATTCCGAGACGGACGAACCAAATCCGTTAAGTTATTATGGAAACTCGAAGTATGAATCAGAAAAATTACTTCAAGCAAGTAATATAAAATGGGCTATTGTAAGAACAATAATAGTTTATGGCATAGGAGAAAACATGAGTAGGTCAAACATTGTTTTATGGGCTAAGGAAGCTTTAGAGAAAGGAAGCCCTTTAACCATTGTTGATGATCAGTTTCGTGCTCCCACATTAGCTGAAGATTTAGCAGAGGGATGTTGGTTAATTGCAAAAAAAGAAGCAGAAGGTATATATCACCTTTCAGGAAAAGATGCTATGAGTATTATTGATTTAGTTTATAGAGTTGCTGATTTTTATAAATATGATAAATCTATAGTAACGCCTATTTCATCATCCTCATTAAATCAAGCTGCGAAACGACCACCAAAAACTGGGTTTATATTGGATAAGGCTAAGAAAGATTTAGGCTATCATCCACATTCATTTGAAGAAGGATTATCCTTTCTTACCAAACAATTAAATTCTAATAATTAGAATGCATGTATTTAATCATACTATTTCAGATAATATCTTATTTGAACGAAAGCTACTTGCCCATTTCAAAGGCTTTAAAAACATTATTTTTTTAAACGGTAATGATGCTGAAAAAACGAATCTTTTTGCTGTTTCTAATAATGATAATGTGAATAATGAAAGTTGGCAGTTTGGCTTTATTTCTTACGATTATAAAAATCAAATAGAGCAGCTTTTTTCAAAAAATTTTGACGGAATTCAATTTCCAGAAAAACATTTTTTTACCCCCGAAATCCTTTTTAAAATACAGAGAAATTCAGTTGAAATAATTTACCAAAATTCAATTACTAATATTCATGAAATCATCGGAAAAATAGAATCCATTTTGCCTTTTTATGATGATTTAGAGAGAATAAAGTTGGTTAATAGAGTCAATAAGGAAGATTACGTTAAAAATGTTAACCTGTTGAAAAGACACATTCAACTGGGAGATATTTATGAAATAAATTATTGTCAGGAATACTTTGCAGAAAACGCTAAGATAAATCCAATAGATCTATATATTAAACTAAATCAGAAATCTCCAACTCCTTTTTCTTGTTTTGTAAAACATGCTAATAAATATTTAATTTCTGCTTCTCCTGAACGGTTTATTCAAAAAAAAGGAGTTAAGATTAACTCTCAACCTATTAAGGGAACTATTAAAAGAGGAGAGAATAAAAAAGAGGATGAAGATTTAAAAATAGAATTGTTAAATGACTCAAAAGAGAGAAGTGAAAATATTATGATTGTAGATTTAGTGAGAAATGACCTCTCTAAAATCTCTAAAAGAAATACGGTAAAAGTAGATGAATTGTGTGGAATATATTCATTTCCCCAAGTACACCAAATGATTTCGACTGTTTCAGCAGAATTAAAAGAAAACATTGATTTTGATGATGTAATTAATGCTACATTTCCTATGGGATCAATGACTGGTGCTCCAAAAATTAGAGCAATGGAATTAATTGAAAAATTTGAAAAGACTAAGCGTGGATTGTATTCAGGAATGGTTGGTTATATTGATGATAATGGAGATTTTGACTTTAATGTAGTGATAAGGAGTATTCTATATAATAAAGAAAATAATTATCTTTCCTTCATTGTTGGAGGCGCTATTACTAGTAAATCTAATCCTGAAAAGGAATATGAAGAGTGTATGCTGAAATCAAAAGCCATGTTAGAAGTATTATCGAATTGATGTTAGAGAGATTTAATACATACATCATTAACCATAATCTGTTTAATAAAACGGATAAAATTCTTTTAGCTGTTAGCGGAGGGAAGGATTCTATGGCTATGCTTCATTTGTTTCAATCTAACAAACTTAAATTTAGTGTTGCCCACTGTAACTTCCAATTAAGAAATAATGCATCTGATTTAGATGAACAATTTGTCAAAGATTTTACAGCTAACAATAATATTACTTTTTATTCTAAAGCTTTTGAAACTAAAGAATATGCCCGTCAAAAAAGTATTTCTATTCAGATGGCTGCCAGAAAGTTAAGGTATGATTGGCTTAAAGAAATAAGGGAAGAAAAGGGATATGAATATATTGCTACGGCACATCATAAAAATGATGTAGCTGAAACAATGCTTATTAATCTAACCAAAGGAACAGGATTATCAGGATTGCATGGAATAAAGAATAAAAATAGAAATGTTATTCGCCCAATGTTGTGTTTCACTGCCGCAGAAATTGATAATTACGTTCAAGAGAACAATATTTCTTTCAGAGAAGATTTATCGAATTCAGATACCAAATACATAAGAAACTCGATTAGGCACAAAATAATTCCTGAGTTAGAAAAAATTAATTCTTCCATTATAAAGACTCTAAATACCGAAGCTAAACAGTTTTTGGGTGATGAAAAAATTATTTCAGATAAAGTTATAGAAGAAAAAAAAAGATTATTCTTAAAAGATAGGGGAATAATTAAAATAAAAATTGAAGAGCTCAAAAAACTAAACCCATTAAATTCATATTTATATTATTTTATTAGAGAATATGGATTTAATATTTCAGATGTTGATAATATTATTGATGGCTTAAGTACACAATCGGGGAAAATATATTCTTCATTAGACCATATTATTGTTAAGGACAGAGAATTTTTGATATTAAAAAAAATTGAGGAAAATTTCACTCAAAAAAAAGAAATAGTATCCATTGAAGATTTTCCTTTTAGAGCTCAAGTAGTAGAAATAACTCCAGGTTTTAACATTAATGATTCTAGTGACTATGCATATTTAGATATGGATAAAATTAAGTGGCCTTTAATATTAAGAGCATGGAATAATGGAGATACTTTTCAGCCTTTAGGAATGAAAGGCAATAAAAAAGTAAGCGATTTTCTAATCGATGCAAAGGTTTCACTCATTGATAAAATAAACGAAAAAATTTTAGAGAGTAATGGAGAAATTTTATGGTTGGTAGGACGTAGGATAAGTGATAGATTTAAAGTCACAGATACTACAAAAAAAGCTCTTGTTTTATCTTTGAATGACTAATATGATTGAAATGGAAAATTCCTTAATTTTTTAACTCAATAAAATTAACCTACTTTTAATTGATATAATAAATATAGACTGATTATACATTTTTTTAAAATACTATTCTTAATTCTTTCAATTATCATTTCATTAAGTACTTTTTCTCAAAAAGTTGGCTTAGTTCTTAGTGGTGGTGGGTCTAATGGCGTTAGTCATATAGGTGTATTAAAAGCATTAGAAGAGCATAACATCCCTATAGATTACATTACTGGGACATCAATGGGTGCACTTGTTGGAGGGTTATATGCTTCAGGATATTCTCCTGAAGAGATTGAGAAAATATTTCTTTCAGATCAGTTTAAGAATTGGGCAGAAGGCAATATGGATGAAAAGTATATATATTACTTGAGGGAAAAGGATCAAAACCCATCATTGATTACTTTTAAAATTGATTTAGATACCTTATTAGAGGCAAGTTTACCTACTAATCTAATTTCTCCTATAGCGGTTGATTACGGTTTAATGATGTATTTTGCCCCATCTACAGCAGAAGCTAATAATAAGTTTGATAGTTTATTTATACCTTTTAGGTGCGTAGCTTCAGATATAATTTCAAAAAAACCATTTATTTTCAAGGAGGGGAAATTAGCTACAGCTATTCGTGCTTCTATGGCATATCCATTTTATATGACTCCTGTTCCTTATGAAGATAAATTATTATTTGATGGCGGATTATATAATAATTTCCCTTCAGATGTGATGTACAATGATTTTTTTCCAGACTACATAATTGGTAGCAATGTATCATCTAATTTTGAAATTCCTGATGAAGATAATTTAGTTTCTCAAATAAAAACTATAATTGCCGATAATACAGAGTATTCAATTGCTTGTGATAACGCCATATTAATTGAACCCCCTACATCCAAATTTTCCTTATTTGATTTTGATAAAAACAAAGAATTAATTCAAATAGGGTATGATGCAACAATAAAACAAATAGAAACACTTAAAAAAGAGATAGAAAAAAGAAGAGGAATGGATGAGTTGGATGAGAAAAGAAAAATCTATAGGAAAAGTTTACCCTCTTTAGTTTTTGAGGACATTGAAGTTGTAGGCATGACAGATGCTCAAAATAAATATGTAAGGAAATCATTGAGGTTTAATAAAGATACAATAAATGCTGAAAAACTTAAATCTGAATATATTAAAGTTTCGTCTGATGATAAAATAAAGTCTATTTATCCACAAGCTGAATTTAATCCTGAGACAAGCAAGTTTACTTTAAAACTAAAAGCTAAAAAAGAAAAAGATCTATTTGTTTCTTTTGGGGGTGTATTTTCATCAAGACCAATAAATGAAGCATTTATTGGTTTACAATATAATGTTTTAAGTAAAGCAGCTATTTCCCTAATAGCGAATTCATATTTTGGCAAGCTACATAATTCAATTTCTGCAGGATTTAGGCTTGATTTTCCTTTTAATCTTCCATTTTATTGGAAAACTACATTTACCATTGATGGTTGGGATTATTTTAAAAGCAATACTACGTTTTTTGAAGATACGAAGCCACCATTTCTTGTAATAAATGATCGATATTTTAAATCAGAATTAGCTTTTCCTGTGGCATATAAAGGAAAAATTATTGTTGATGGAACCGCTGGAGAAATTGTAAATAAATACTATCAAACTAAACAGTTTTTATCTGTTGATACTACCGATAAAACGAGATTTAGAAATTTTTCTACTGGCTTGCGTTTTGAAAGAAATTCTTTAGACAAGAAGCAATATGCTTCAAAAGGTAGTTATTTGATGTTCGGAGCTCGATTTATAAGAGGAGATGAACATACAATACCTGGAACAACCTCTATAATTAGAGATGAATTTGATACTATTTTAAGTTGGGTTCAATTAAAAATAACGTACGATAAATATTTTAATTTATCTAAAGGAATAAGACTAGGGTTATTTGGCGAGGGGGTTTATAGTAATCAACCTTTTTTTAATAACTATACTGGATCAGTTCTTTCAGCACCTGCATTTGAGCCGCTTTCTGAAAGTAAAACATTATTTCAAGAGAATTTTAGGGCACATTCTTATTTTGCCCTTGGAGCCAAAAACGTATTTCAATTATTTAAAAATGCACAATTAAGGTTTGAGGCATATTTATTTCAACCACATCAACAAATTTTACAGGATAATCAAAAAAAGGCTGTATATGGAGAGGTATGGTCAAAACAACAATTTATTTTCGGGTCATCATTAGTATACAATACTCCGTTGGGACCAATTGCGTTCAATGCTAATTATTATGATAAATTTGATGAGCATTGGAGTTTTATATTCCATTTCGGATACATTATTTTCAATAAAAAAAGCTTGGAATAACGGTTAGTAAGATAACTTAATTAGCGGTAAAACTAATGACCAAAATATTACTCCAGCAAGCATAACAATAATTGTATATTTCTTTTTAGAAAAAAATCGTGAAGCGATAAAGCTACCAACAGGTATGGAGATCAGTATGGGTGAAATTAATGAAATGCCAATTATACCATATTTATTTTTTATTCGAATAAATCGCCTAACTTTTTTTGAAAATAATTTCTTTTCTTTTTTCTTTTTATTAAACAACTTGTCGAGTATTTTATTTACCCAATTACTGAAAAAGTAAAAAAAGAATACACCAATAAAACCTCCTGCAATCAGTATTAAAACCATTTCAACATAAGAATAGCTTGTTAAAGGACTTGCTAAAGCACCTACCGCAAAGGCAAATTTTGTTGATGCTAAGATAATAAGTGTCGCAAGTTCTAATATTTCTGGTACTCCCATATTTATTCTTTTTCACCATATGCCAAATCACCGGCATCACCTAACCCAGGAACAATATATGATTGAGCTGTAAGCTCATCATCTATGGCTCCAACCCATAAAGTTGAATTCTCAGGCATATTTCGTTTAAGGCATTCAATTCCTTGAACACTAGCTATAAGAATAACAACGTGTAGTTTCTTAGGAATTCCTCTTTCTAAAAGAGATTTGTAAGTAACGAGCAACGAAGACCCTGAAGCAAGCATTGGATCTGAAAGAATAACTGTTTTTCCTTCTATTGAAGGGCTAGCTAAGTATTTTGCTTCAATTTCAAAAGATCCATCTTTATGGTGTTTTCGGAATGCAGAGATAAAAGCATTGTCAGCCTCGTCAAAATAGTTTAAAAGTCCATGATGCAAAGTTAATCCAGCTCTTAATATAGTAGCAAGGATGGGCTTTTCCATTGTTAAATTAATTTCTGAAACACCTAGAGGTGTAGTAATTTCTTTTTTTGAATATTCAAAATATTTACTGATTTCATAGGCGAAAATTTCACCCATTCGTTCACAATTCCTTCTAAAACGCATTCTATCATTTTGTATATCAATATTTCTTATTTCAGAAATAAATTGATTAAAGATTGAGTTTTGTTCTCCTAAGTTTATTACTTCCATAATACAGCGAATGTTAGTACTAAATTATAATCTTAATTTGTAGTTTGTGATTCTTTTAACATTTTTTCATAAACTATTTTCCAACCCTTCCAAATACCTTGATTAGAAAGAGATTCATTATGCCAAACACTAATAAATGTTCCTTTTACATTTTTAACCGCTTGCATTAATTTTATTAGTTCCTCAATGGTTTTTTCTGGAGTTGAGTTTTCATAATATTGGTATGTAGCTTCCATCAATGTAAATGGGAAGACTTGTAGTTTAGTTTCTGCTTCAGTATCTAAATCATAAAAGTAGTAAGGGCTACATATACTTGCTCTAAAGCCACTTTTTTCAGCATAACCCATAGTAAAGTCTGCATTAATATCATTATCAATTAAATTACGATAAGTGTGGGGAAAATTAAGTTTTAAGAAATGTTGCCTGCTTTTAGTAGTATTTCTGTGTGTTATTGATTGTAATCTTTTTATTTCTTTAGATAGTGTTTCAATATTCTTATTAGAAGC
>JBFIEB010000065.1:0-11185 GCA_041603555.1 Vicingaceae bacterium | reverse complement strand
TTGGCAAATTAAAACCATATTTAACTATAAAACTCAAGGTGGTAGCTGGAAAACAAAGTTCGAGGTAAAGAAGATTTATGGGTTAAATGACTCGGATTATAATAGGGTAGAACCTTTTATTCTTTTACCAGACAAGACAGACTATCCCAAAGATAAAAAAGACTATAGTGTTAAAGTAAACATTAACACTGCTGACGTAAAAGAGTTGACTAACCTAAAAGGAATCAACTCCGAAAAATATGCTGCAATTATTATTAAATACAGAAATAGTCTAGGAGGTTTTATCAAAAAAGAACAACTTAAAGAAGTTTGGAACTTAAATGAAGAAACCTATGACGGTCTTAAAAATCAAGTTCTTATAGGCAGCACTAACCCCAAAGAAATAAATATTAATAAAGCTACAGCTGAAGAAATAAAAACACATCCCTATTTAGATTGGAACAAAGCAAATGCTATTGTTAAATACAGAAAAACGAACGGTAATTTTAAAAAAATAGGAGATATTAAAAAAATTCATCTAATCAACGAAGAAACTTATCTTAAAATTGTGCCTTATTTAAGTATTAATTAGATGAAAAGAATTTACAGTAGCCATTGGACAGATTACGAATTAATTGATGCTGGCAATAACAAAAAGTTAGAGCGTTGGGGGGAAATCATAACCATCCGCCCTGAAAGAAATGCTTATTTCTCTCCCATTCTATCTTCTCAAGAATGGAATCAAAAAGCTTATTTCGAGTTTATTGAAGATACTACTCAATCAGGTTCATGGAAAGTAATTAAACCAAACACGCCTGAAAAGTGGAAAATCAGTTATAAAAATTGTGTTTTTAATTTGCATCTAACAAAATTTAAACACTTAGGGATTTTTCCAGAGCAACAAACCAATTGGGATTTTATTAAAAAACATCTTCAAAAAAAAGGGAAATTCTTAAACCTTTTTGCATATACAGGTTGTGCCTCATTAATTGCTAATTCCTTGGGAGCTGATGTGTTTCATTGTGATTCTGTAAAACAAGTTATTACTTGGTCGAAAGAAAATATGGAAAGCTCTAACCAATCAGATATTCATTGGGTATTAGATGATGCCTTGAAATTTGCCAGCAGGGAAGTAAAAAGGGGAAATAAATACAATGGGATTATTATGGACCCTCCTACTTTTGGCTTAGGAGTCAACAATGAACGTTGGAAAATTGAAACTAAATTTCCTGAGCTTGTAAAATTAGCTAGTCAATTGTTAAATAAAAATGGATTTCTAATCATTAACACCTATTCAACAAAGTTGAAAGAAGATGTTATTTTGAATGAGCTCAATGAATATTTTCCTGGTAAAAAAATAGAGCTACACAAACTCTCTATCAAATCAACTACAGGAAAAATATTGGAGTATGGAGATTTAAGTAGAGTCTATTAATAACTAAAAATTTAATCTTAAAATTGCAGTTTAAAAGTTTCACCATGATTAGTTCAAGATTAAAAGGTGCCATAAGAGATGTCCCTGATTTTCCAAAACCTGGAATAGTTTTTAAAGATATCACTCCTATTTTATTAGACCCACAGCTTACACGTGATATTGTAGATGAAATGGTTAGGCATGTTAAACCTTTAAACTTAGATGCAATAGTAGGTATCGAAAGTAGAGGGTTTTGGTTTGGGATTATGTTGGCAAATAAATTGAATATCCCTTTTATTCCAATTAGAAAAAAAGGAAAACTTCCTTATAAAACTGTTGCTTATAGTTATGACTTAGAATATGGTTCTGCTGAAATAGAAATACACGAAGATGAGATTAAAGAAGGCTGGAATGTGCTAATCCATGATGATTTATTAGCAACGGGAGGAACAGCTTGCGCTGCTGCTGAACTAATCAAAATGCAAAACGGAAATGTAGCAGGATTTTCTTTCGTTGTAGACCTTACATTTTTAAATGGCTCAGAAACATTAAAAAAATATTCACAAAATATCTTTAATTTAGTGCACTTCTAAAAATCGACAATGAATTTTGAAACAAGTGAAAACCAGCAAATGATAGCACAAATGGTGCGTGACTTTGCAGAAAAAGAAATAAGGCCAAATTTAAATCAATGGGATAGCGAAGAATACTTTCCTGTTGACGTGATGAAAAAAATGGGGGAACTTGGTCTTTTAGGAATCTATATTCCTGAGAAATATGGTGGTTCAGGATTTGGCTATTTTGAATACGTTACTGCGCTAATTGAAATTGGAAAAGTTTGTGGAGGTATTGGGCTAAGTGTTGCTGCACATAATTCTTTATGTACTGGGCATATTTACTATCATGGTAATGAAGAGCAAAAGAAAAAATATTTACCAAAATTAGCCTCAGGAGAATGGATTGGTGCTTGGGGATTAACAGAAGCAAATACAGGGTCTGATGCCATGCGAATGAAAGCAACTGCTGTTAAAGATGGTAACGAATGGGTTTTAAATGGAACTAAAAACTGGATTACACACGGCTTATCTGGAGATGTGTCTGTTGTACTTATTAGAACAGGAGAGTTATTAGATAGTAAGGGTATTACTGCTTTTATTATTGAAAAGGGAACTCCTGGCTTTTCTGCTATCAAAATAAAAGACAAATTGGGAGTTCGAGCTAGCGAAACTGCAGAATTAATATTTGAAAATGTAAGAATTCCTGAAGAAAATGTAATTGGTGAAGTAGGTATGGGGTTTGTTCAAGCAATGCAAGTACTTGATGGTGGTCGAATATCAATTGCAGCATTAAGCTGTGGAGTAGCTAAAGGAGCATATGAAGCGTCAGTTAAATATGCTAAGGAAAGGGAACAGTTTGGGAAACCTATTGCTCATTTTCAAGCGATAGCGTTTAAACTAGCAGATATGGCAACCGAAATAGATGCTGCTGAATTATTAACCTTTCAAGCTGCAAATCTTAAAAACAAGAAACTTCCTATGACTAAAGAAGGTGCCTATGCTAAATATTATGCTAGTGAAGTTTCTGTAAGATGCGGAAATGAAGCAGTTCAAATCATGGGAGGCTATGGATATACTAAAGAATATCCTGCCGAAAAATTTTTAAGAGACTCAAAGCTAATGACTATAGGTGAAGGAACGTCCGAAATTCAAAAAGTGGTTATCTCAAGAGAAATATTAAAGTAATTTTGTGAATATTGATTTATTAGCTACATTTGCAGCCATTTAAAATTAAATAACAAAGACAAAATGATAATTATTCCAATAAAAGAAGGAGAAAACATTGAAAGAGCTCTTAAGCGTTATAAAAAGAAATTTGAAAGAACTGGAGCACTTAAAGAGTTAAGAAGAAGAAAGCAGTTTGATAAGCCTTCTGTGTTAAATAGAGAAGAAAAGTTGAAAGCAATATATATTGAAAAATTGAGAAAAGCCGAAGAATGATTTTTTTAATTTTCTACTTTATTAAGTAGTTTATTTTTATAACCTTTAGATAATTATTCCGTTATAAAAATAAACTACTTTTTTTATGCCTAATATTTTATCTTTTTGCGATTACATTTCACATCAAAAAAGGTATTCCCCTCATACTGTTACTGCTTACAAGAACGATTTAGAACAATTCAAGCAATATCTACTTTCTGATTTCCAAATAGACAATATTAAAGAGGCTAATTCTTCTATCATTCGATCTTGGATTGTATATCTTATCGAAAACAATGTTTCTCCACGCAGTATCAATAGAAAAATATCTACCTTAAAATCATTCTTTAAATACTTATTAAAAAATAATGAGATAGATAAAAATCCTTTATTAAAAATAATTACTCCAAAAACATCAAAAAGGTTACCTGTCTTTGTTGGAGAAAGTGAAATGTCAAACTTATTTAATGAAGTAGAATTCGAAAAAAATTATGAAGGACTAAGAGATGAGATAATTCTTGAACTACTCTATGCAACTGGTGTCAGATTGATAGAACTTGTTAATCTTGAGATAAATTCCATAAACAATAGTGCCTCAACAATTAAAGTACTGGGGAAAAGAAATAAAGAACGTATTATTCCTATCAGTAACAATCTTAAAATTAAATTTTCTGAATACCTAAAGGAAAGAGATAAAATCCAGTCAACTGAAAATCATCTTTTTTTAACAAAAAATGGCGAAAAAATATATCCAAAACTTGTATATCGAGCGGTTAATTACTACCTTAGTATGGTTACAACGGCTAGCAAGAAAAGCCCGCACGTTCTTAGACATACGTTTGCAACACACATGCTAAATAATGGAGCCGATTTAAACTCTATAAAAGAGATTCTAGGTCACGCTAATTTATCAGCTACCCAAGTTTATACACATAATACAATTGAAAAATTAAAAACTATTCATAAACAAGCCCACCCAAAGGCATAAAAAAGGAGGATAACGATGAAAGTAAATTTAAAAGTAAATTCAGTGCATTTTGATGCTGACAAAAAATTAATTGAATTCGTTCACGATAAAGTTGATAAACTCGCTAACTATTATGATAAAATAATAGATGGCGAGGTAATTTTAAAAGTAGAGAATTCTCACAACATAGAAAATAAAGTTGCTGAAATAAAATTATTAATTCCTGGAAACGATATTTTCGCCAAAAAACAATGTAAATCATTTGAAGAGGCAACTGATACAGCCGTTGAAGCCTTAAGAAGACAACTTAAAAAGCACAAAGAAAAATTAAGGCAAGTATAATCACAAAAAAATAAATATTAATTGTTTGATTAGTATAAAATCTTTTATACATTTGCAGACCTTTTTGAGGAGAGGTCTGTTTTTTTGTGTCTTTTTTTGCGGAAAAATGCAGTAAAAAAAGCCGATGTAGCTCAGCTGGCTAGAGCAGCTGATTTGTAATCAGCAGGTCGTGGGTTCGAGTCCCTCTATCGGCTCATTAGGTTCTTTAAAATATTGAAATACGTTGGGGGGAATACTCAAGCGGTCAACGAGGACAGACTGTAAATCTGTTGGCTACGCCTTCGTAGGTTCGAATCCTGCTTCCCCCACTCAAAAAATTTAAGAGTTAATCCTCTTGGATGTGATGACTTAAAAGCGGGAGTAGCTCAGTTGATAGAGCGTCAGCCTTCCAAGCTGAGGGTCGCGGGTTTGAGCCCCGTCTCCCGCTCTTTTGAGTCATAAAATAAGTATATCGGTTAAAGCCGATGTAGCTCAGAGGTAGAGCACTTCCTTGGTAAGGAAGAGGTCACGGGTTCAATTCCCGTCATTGGCTCTATTTCAAATTAATGAAGTGTAAATAATAAAGTTAAAAATAAATATAAAGTAAATTTAAATAAACTGAAATCATGGCTAAAGAAAATTTTGACCGTTCGAAACCACACTTAAACATTGGAACAATTGGTCACGTTGATCACGGTAAAACTACATTAACCGCTGCTATTACAGTTGTCTTATCAAAAGATGGTAATACAGAAGTGAAAGATTTTGCTTCTATTGATAATGCTCCTGAGGAAAAAGAAAGAGGAATTACAATTAATACTTCTCATGTTGAATATGAAACAGCTAACAGACACTATGCTCACGTAGATTGTCCTGGTCACGCTGATTATGTTAAAAACATGGTAACAGGTGCGGCACAAATGGATGGTGCAATTCTAGTAGTTGCAGCAACAGATGGTCCTATGCCTCAAACTAGAGAGCACATCTTATTAGGAAGACAAGTGGGTATTCCTAGAATGGTTGTTTTCATGAATAAAGTGGACATGGTTGACGATGCAGAGTTATTAGAGTTAGTTGAAATGGAAATTAGAGAGTTATTGTCTTTCTATGAATATGATGGTGATAACACCCCAATTATTCAAGGTTCAGCATTGGGAGCTCTTAATGGAGAAGAAAAATGGACGGCAACTGTAATTGAATTAATGGAAGCTGTTGATACTTATATTGAATTACCACCAAGAGATGTTGAAAAAGATTTCTTAATGCCTGTTGAGGATGTCTTCTCAATTACAGGTAGAGGTACTGTTGCAACTGGAAGAATTGAGACTGGTGTTGCCAACACAGGAGATGAAGTTGATATTCTAGGGATGGGAGATGAGAACTTAAAGTCTACTATTACTGGAGTTGAGATGTTTAGAAAAATATTGGACAGAGGTGAAGCTGGAGATAATGTTGGTATTTTATTAAGAGGTATTGAAAAATCTGATATTAGAAGAGGGATGGTTATTGCTAAACCTGGTTCTATTACCCCTCACTCTGAATTTAAAGCGGAGGTATATGTATTGAAAAAAGAAGAGGGTGGTCGTCATACTCCGTTCCATAACAAATACAGACCTCAATTTTATATTAGAACAACTGATGTAACTGGTGAGATCTTTTTAGAAGATGGAAGAGAGATGGTAATGCCTGGTGATAACGTAACAGTTACAGTTAAATTAATTGTTCCTGTGGCAATAAATAAAAGCTTAAGATTTGCAATTAGAGAGGGAGGAAGAACTGTTGGTGCAGGTCAAATTACAGAAATAATTAAATAAAATAACTCATAAATTTTGTCTAAAAAGGTATCTGCAAGTAGCGGATACCTTTTAGGCTTTAAATTTACGGGTGTAGCTCAGTTGGTAGAGCACTGGTCTCCAAAACCAGGTGTCGGGAGTTCGAGTCTCTCCACCCGTGCAATATTAGCATGAGTTGAGAAGTTTGTCCTGAAAAAGTTTTAGGAGGGGTTTCTATACTAGTAAAAGAAGAAATATGGCAAAAATTGGAACATACATACAAGAATCAGCGGACGAATTACTTAATAAAGTATCTTGGCCAACTTGGTCAGAGCTCCAAAATAGTGCTATAGTAGTAATGATAGCTTCTGTAATTTTTGCTATCATTATTTTTGTAATGGATCGTTCGTTTAGTGAATTAATGAAATTTGTTTACAGTTTATTTGAATAATGATTATGACTGAAAATACAAAAAAGTGGTACGTTGTTAGGGCAATTAGCGGGAAAGAAAACAAGATTAAAAAGTACATCGAAGATGAAATCTTAAGAGCAGGGTTGAAAGACAATGTGTCGCAAATTTTAATTCCTACTGAAAAGGTCTATCAAATAAGGAATGGAAAAAAAATTAATAAGGAAAAAAGTTTTTTTCCAGGATATATATTAGTTGAAGCTGATTTATCAGGAGAAGTTCCCCATATAATCAGAGGAGTAAATGGTGTGATTGGGTTTCTTGGTGCAGAGAAAAGAGGAGACCCTCTTCCTTTAAGAATGGCTGAGGTAAATAGAATTTTGGGTAAAGTTGATGAATTAGCTGAAAGTGAAGAGGAAATGAATATACCGTACGTTGTTGGTGAAAATATTAAAGTTATTGATGGTCCATTTAACGGGTTTACAGGGGCAATAGAAAAAATTAATGAAGAAAAAAGAAAACTAGAGGTTATGGTTAAAATTTTCGGAAGAAAACAACCATTAGAATTAAGTTTTTTACAAGTAGAAAAAGAGAGTTAAAGAGTAATTACCAGTATCCTTTCAGCATTATAATGCTTCCAGTTGAAAGAATACGATTTAAATAATAATTAAGATGGCTAAAGAAATAAGCGGATTAATTAAATTACAAATTAGAGGGGGTGCAGCAAACCCATCACCACCAGTAGGACCAGCTTTAGGTGCTAAAGGTGTTAATATCATGGAATTTTGCAAGCAATTTAACGGAAGAACACAAGATAAAGCAGGTAAAATTTTACCAGTTGTTATCACAGTTTATGCCGATAAATCTTTCGAATTTGTAATTAAAACACCTCCTGCTGCTGTTCAGTTATTAGAAGCTGCTAAGTTGAAATCTGGTTCTCCGGAATCAAATATACAAAAGGTGGGTTCTATATCGTGGGATCAAGTAAAAACAATTGCTGAGGACAAAATGCCCGATTTAAATTGTTTTAAAATTGAATCTGCTATGAAAATGGTTGCTGGTACAGCAAGGAGCATGGGAATTAACATTAAAGGTAAATTTCCTGCAGAAGTTTAACAATTAAATAAAATTAATTAACGATGGCTAGGTTGAGTAAAAATATGAAAGAAGCTTTATCAAAATTTGATATTGAAAAAGAATATAATTTAGATGAAGCAGCTAAAATTGTTAAGGACATTACATTTACAAAATTTGACTCATCCGTGGATGTTAGCGTACGTTTGGGAGTTGATCCTAAAAAAGCTACTGAAATGGTTAGAGGAACTGTTGCCTTGCCTAACGGTGTTGGTAAAGAAGTTAAGGTTTTAGTGCTATGTACACCTGACAAAGAAGATGAAGCCAAAAAAGCCGGTGCCGATCATGTTGGTCTAGATGAATATATCGAAAAAATAAAGGGTGGATGGACTGATATTGATGTAATTATTACAATGCCAAGTGTTATGGGTAAAGTTGGAGCTTTAGGTCGAGTTTTAGGACCAAGAGGTTTAATGCCAAATCCAAAATCTGGTACTGTAACAATGGATATCGGTAAGGCTGTTAATGAAATCAAAGCGGGTAAAATTGATTTTAAAGTAGATAAATTTGGAATTATTCATACTACCATTGGTAGAGCATCATTTGAAGCTGATAAAATAGCAGAAAATGCAAATGAGTTATTACAAACTATAATAAAATTAAAGCCTACATCGGCAAAAGGTACTTACTTACAAAGCGTTTGCTTATCTAGTACAATGAGCCCTGGAGTTAAAGTTGAATCAAAATCATTAATGGTTTAGCAAACTTTCTAATCTAACAAATAAGTTATGACAAGAGAAGAAAAAAATCAAGCAATAGATAATTTAGCCATTAGGCTAAATGAGGCTAATATTTTTTATTTAGCTGATATTGCCGGTTTAGATGCTGATGGCTCTTCAAAATTAAGGAGTACTTGTTTTAAAAGTGACGTAAAATTAGAAGTCGTAAAAAATACTTTATTAAAAAAAGCTTTAGAAAAAGCTGAAGGTGAATACGATGAACTTTATGACACATTGAAAGGAAATACATCAATAATGTTTTCAACTGTAGGCAATGCACCTGCAAAAGTTATTAAGGATTTCCGTAAAAAAAGTGAAAAACCTATATTGAAGGGAGCTTTTATCGAAGAAGCCATATATATCGGAGATGAGAACTTAGAATTCTTGACATCAATCAAGTCTAAAGAAGAACTTATCGGAGATATTATTGCTTTATTACAATCTCCTGCAAAAAATGTTGTTTCCGCTTTACAATCTAGTAAAGGAACATTGGCAGGTATTGTTAAAACACTTTCAGAGAGATCTGAATAACAACAAATTAAATAATTAAATAGTTAAAAATTAAAAAAATAAAATAAAATGGCAGATTTAAAAAAACTTGCAGACGAGTTGGTAAACTTAACTGTAAAAGACGTAAATGAATTAGCTGGAATATTAAAAGACGAATATGGTATAGAACCTGCTGCCGCTGCAGTAGCTGTTGCTGGACCTGCTGCTGGAGGTGGAGACGCTGCTGGGGGAGATGATAAATCTGAATTCGATGTAATATTAACAGCTGCTGGTGGATCTAAATTAGCTGTAGTTAAATTAGTTAAAGAATTAACTGGTTTAGGGCTTAAAGAAGCTAAAGAATTAGTTGATGGTGCACCAAAACCTTTAAAAGAAGGTATTGCTAAAGATGAAGCAGAAGCTCTAAAAACTCAATTAGAAGAAGCAGGAGCAGAAGTTGAGGTTAAATAATATATATCCTCAAAAATACAAGGTTTAGATGCTAGGTTATACTAGCATCTAAACTGGTTTTATTGCTTATACACTCCTAGTAAATGGAAAACTGAGGCACACGTATAAAGTGTGTTGATTTGCAAAGGGTTATAGTATTTTAATACGAATTAAAGCCTCGAATAGAGGTAATTTAATGTAACTTAACTCATTTATACTAATGAACAAAACGTTAGTTAAAACAAAAAAAGCGGAAAGAACCAGTTTTTCTGCATCTAAAAATCAATTAGCCTACCCTGATTTTTTAGATATACAATTAAAATCATTTCAAGAATTTTTTCAACTAGAAACCACTCCTGAAAACAGGGAGCAGGAAGGGCTATTTAACGTTTTTAGTGAAAATTTCCCAATCACTGATGCAAGAAATCAATTTGTTTTAGAATTTCAAGATTATTTTGTTGATCCACCTAGGTATTCTATAGATGAGTGTATTGATAGAGGGTTGACTTATAGTGTTCCTCTTAAGGCTAAGTTAAAATTATACTGTACTGATCCAGAACATGAAGATTTTGAAACAATAGTTCAAGACGTTTATCTTGGAACTATTCCTTATATGACTGAAAAAGGCACATTCGTAATTAATGGAGCTGAAAGAGTTATTGTTTCTCAGTTGCATAGATCTCCAGGAGTATTCTTTGGTCAAAGTTTCCACGCCAATGGAACCAAATTATATTCAGCAAGAGTAATTCCTTTTAAAGGTTCATGGATTGAATTTGCAACAGATATTAATAGCGTAATGTATGCTTATATTGATAGAAAGAAAAAGTTACCTGTAACTACTCTTTTTAGAGCAATTGGATATGAAACTGATAAAGAGATATTAGAATTATTTGACTTGGCAGACGAAGTGAAAGTAAGTAAATCTGGTCTTAAAAAAATATTAGGAAGAAAACTAGCTGCTCGTGTACTCAAAACGTGGGTAGAAGATTTTGTTGATGAAGATACAGGAGAAGTTGTTTCTATAGAAAGAAATGAAGTAATTATAGATCGTGAAATAATTCTTGAAAAGGAACACATCGATCAAATTATTGAATCTGGATCTAAAACAATTATCCTTCATAAAGAAGATGTAAACTCTGCAGATTTTGCAATTATTTACAACACACTTCAAAAAGATCCTTCCAATTCAGAAAAAGAGGCTGTTGAACATATTTATAGACAATTAAGAAATGCTGAGCCGCCTGATGTAGAAACTGCTAGAGGTGTAATTGATAAATTATTCTTCTCAGAAACTAGGTATGATTTAGGGGAGGTAGGTCGATTTAGAATAAACAAAAAATTAGGATTAGATATTGATGAGGATGTCAGAACTCTTTCAAGAGAAGATATTATTTCTATCATAAAATATTTAATTGAATTAATAAACTCCAAAACTTTGGTTGATGATATTGATCACCTAAGTAATAGAAGAGTCAGAACAGTTGGGGAACAATTGTATAATCAATTTGGAGTTGGTCTGTCTAGAATGGCAAGAACTATTCGTGAAAGAATGAAT
>JBFIEB010000064.1:0-11201 GCA_041603555.1 Vicingaceae bacterium | reverse complement strand
TAGTATGTTAATCATAGGTTCTGCTGCTGGTGTAGTAGCTATGGGAATGGAAAAAATATCTTTTTTCTGGTATTTAAAGAAAATTGCTTGGTTAGCTTTAATCGGTTATGCTGCTGGCGCAGGAGTATTTATTTTAATGAGGGATTTAATTTAAAAAAATCCAAAATATAAAAAAAGCCTCAACATTGGTTGAGGCTTTTTTTATTTACAATCACATACACTTTCTTTTTCCGTAACATTTATAAAGCTCCTTAATGTGGCTACTCCTTCGCTTTCACAATCTTCGCAGTACTCACAGTTTTCTATAAATACAATTACTTCCCTTCCATCTTTAATTATTGATTTAATATAATGTTCAGGACAAGGTTTTCTTTTGGTCGCACTTTGTTTAAAATCAACATTTGCATTTGCCCAAAAGGTACTATCCATAAAATTAAGGGGAATGTTATTGCATACTAACTCACATTTTAATTTATCATTTATTTCGATGTCTGCACCTTCTAAAAATTGGATAACCCTTCCTTCAGGAAGCCAAGCAGCCCTTTCTTCCCTTCCATTATATAATGTGGCCCAGACAATAATACAACCTAAACCAACACCAAATCCATAAAATTTTAAACGATAAAAGAACCTTTTTCTGTCTATTGCCATCTACATTGCCATTAATAACAAATTAATATCCTTATAAGGCAACCCAAATGTATCGGCTAAATATTTGTTGGTCAATACTCCCTTGTAGATATAAACTCCGTTTTGAATTCCTTGATATGATTTAATCATAACCTCTAAGCCTCCAAACTCTCCTGTATCGATGATAGTAGGGGTAATTACGTTACTTAATGCATAAGAAGCTGTTCTAGCCACTCTAGAGGCTATATTCGGTACACAATAATGTATTACCCCATACTTTGAAAAAATAGGAGCATCATGATTCGTTACTTCTGAAGTTTCTATGCAACCACCTTTGTCAATACTTACATCAACTATCACCGAAAAATCTTTCATTTTACTTACCATCTCTTCAGTGACAATAATAGGAGCTCTTCCTATTGTCGAGCTAATAGCACCGATTACCACATCAGCAGATTTTAATGCTTTTGCTAAAACTTTAGGTTGGATAATGGAAGTCGCTATTCGGTGCCCAAGTATAGTTTGTAACCTTCTTAATTTATGTGTATTGTTATCGAAGACCTTAACAGATGCCCCTAACCCTATAGCTGATTTAGCGGCAAACTCGCCAACTGTTCCGGCACCTAGAATTACCACTTCCGTTGGAGAGACACCAGAAATTCCACCAAACAATTGACCTTGCCCTTTATGTAAATTACTCAGGTACTCTGCTGCAATTAAAATAGAAGCATTCCCTGCTATTTCACTCATAGCACTTACAATTGGCAAAATACCTTCAGGATCTTTAATATAATCAAACGCAATGGCAGTAATTTTTTTGGCCATTAACTTCTTGATGAAATTTTTGGGTTGGATAGGCAATTGCAATGCAGAAATCAATAGTTGTCCATGCTGCATTAAATCAATTTCTTCTATAGTTGGTGGTTCAACTTTTAAAATCATGTTTGTTTTGTACACCTCCTCGGTGGTAAAAACAATAGTTGCTCCTGCTTCAGAATAATCTTTATCACTAAAACTTGATCCTTCTCCGGCACCTGTTTCAACAACCACTTCATGCCCATTGTTTATCAAAACGGCAACTGCATCTGGTACAACTGGTATTCTTTTTTCTTGAATAGAGTTTTCTTTTGGTATACCTATTTGAAGTTTACTCTTTTTTCGAGCCACTTCTAACATTTCTTCCTGGGGCATAAATCCTTGAGCTAAGGATTTTAATAAATCATCTGATGTAGGCATAAGATAGGACTTTACTACAAAGTTAAAAATTACTGCTTAACGAACAACAGAAATTAATCTATAATTCTTTTCATCTTGTACGATGTTAACTTTTACGGCATTAGTTGGTAATAAGTTTGGAATTTTATCTGGCCATTCAATAAAACAATAATTTTTGCTATAAAAATAATCCTCATAACCTAAATCAAAAACTTCAGTTTCCTTTTCTATTCTATAGAAATCGAAATGATAAATTGGTTCGCCTGATTTAGATAAATACTCATTTACAATAGAAAAAGTTGGACTATTCGCGACTTCTTCAACCCCTAAGTATTTGCATAATACTTTTATTAGTGTAGTTTTTCCTACTCCCATCACACCATAGAATAAAATTACTTTATGGTTACTAAAGTCTTGTAATAATTCAGGAGCTATTAATTCTAACTCTTCTACTGAATTAACTTTATAGTCCATTACCTAGCACTTAATTTAATAATGGGGATTAACATTTCTTCTAAAGAAATTCCACCATGTTGAAAAGTGTCCTTATAATATTTTACATAATGATTATAATTATTAGGGTAAGCAAAAAATTTGTCATCTTTTGCAAAAACATAAGCTTGGCTCACATTAACTTTTGGTAAATGAGCATCTTCAGGATTTTTAATCGCTAGAACATCTTTTTCTTGATAATCTAAACTTTTACCTTGTTTATATCTTAGGTTAGGATTCACATCCTTATCACCTACTATTTTTGAAGGCTCTTTAACTCTTATTGATCCATGATCGGTAGCAATAATAACTTTTCCACCTCTTGCAGCAATTTCTTTTAAAATGCTCAATAACGTAGAATGTTCTAGCCATGACTTTACAACTGACCTATAAGCAGCTTCATCACCTGCCAGTTCCTTAATAATTTCAGTATCAGTTCTAGCGTGCGAGAGCATATCTACAAAATTATATACAATTACATTTAAAGGATTATTAAACATACTCGGGACTTCTCGCAATACTTTATTGCCATAACTAACATTCAATACCTTGTTGTAAGAAAATTTAATATCCAATCCATTTCTTTTTAATTGTTCAACTAAAAAGAACTGCTCATGCAAATTTCTTCCACCTTCATCCTCATCATTCACCCACTTATCAGGATACCTTCTTTCAATTTCTGAAGGCATCATTCCAGCAAATATTGAATTTCTGGAATACTGTGTAGTTGTAGGTAAAATGCTATAAAATGCTGATTCCTCGTCTATCCAATAATCTTGGGTTAATATTGGACGAATTGCTTTCCATTGGTCATACCTCAAATTATCTACCACCACAAAAAATACAGGGGTATCATCATTTTTTATTTCTGGAATGACATGTTTATCGAATAAATTATGAGACATCGTTGGTGCATCTTCAGGATGATTTAACCAATCAGTATAGTTTCTTTCTACAAATTTTCCGAACTGAGCATTCGCCTCCGTTTTTTGCATTTGAAAAATTTCATCCATCCCGCTCTCTTTAGATTTTTCCAACTCTAATTCCCAATAAACTAATTTTTTATAGAGCTCTATCCAATCATCCTCATCTAAATTATCACTCAACATCATTCCAATTTCTCTGAACTCTTGCTGGTATTTTGAAGTTGCCTTTTCACTAACTAATCTTGAGGTGTCCAAATTCTTCTTAACAGAAAGTAATATTTGCTTCGGATTGACGGGTTTTATCAAATAATCAGAAATTTTAGAGCCAATAGCTTCCTCCATAATATATTCCTCTTCACTCTTTGTAATCATAATTATTGGCAAACTAGGGTGTTTCGCTTTCATTATTTCTAACGTTTCTAAGCCAGACAAACCAGGCATATTCTCATCTAGAAAAACAATGTCGACCCGCTCTTCCTCTAGAATATCCAACGCATCATCACCACTCTGTGTTGATAGTACCCGATAGCCCTTTTCTTCTAAAAATAAAATGTGAGGCTTCAATAAATCAATTTCATCATCTGCCCAAAGTATTGTAATCGTATCCATATTTAAATAGCTATTTTAGAGAGTCAAATCTTTATGCTTACTTCAAGTCAAAAATAGTATTTTTACCATTCAATTCAGGCCTTTAGCTATTTTATGAGTAAGCTTAACAAAAAGAAAATATTTAACGACCCAATATATGGTTTTATTACAATTAACCATATTATTATTTTCGATTTAGTTGAACATCCTTACTTTCAAAGATTAAGAAGGATAAAACAACTTGGGTTAACCCATTTAGTTTATCCTGGTGCTTTACACACAAGGTTTCATCATGCGTTAGGAACAATGCATTTAATGGGTAAAGCCATAGAGGTAATTCGATCAAAGGGACATATTATTACCGACAAAGAAGCTGAAGCCGTTTCTATTGCTATATTGTTACATGATATTGGGCATGGCCCATTTTCACATACTTTAGAGCATAGCATTGTTAGTGGAATTTCTCATGAGGCCATTTCAACTCTTTTTATGGATGAACTCAACAAAGAATTTAAAGGAAAATTAGATTTAGCTCTAAAAATATTTAGAAACAACTATCATAAAAAGTTTCTCCATCAATTAGTGTCTAGTCAATTAGATATGGATAGGATTGACTATTTAAGACGTGATAGTTTTTACTCTGGTGTATCAGAAGGAGTGGTGAATACGGATAGAATAATAACCATGCTTAATGTAAAGAACGATGAGTTAGCCATTGATGAAAAAGGTATTTATTCTATTGAGAATTTTATTATTGCAAGAAGGTTAATGTATTGGCAGGTTTATTTGCATAAAACAGCACTTTCTGCTGAAAACTTATCGGTTAATATTTTGAAAAGAGCTAAAGAATTAGCCTTAAAAGGAGATGAATTATTTTGTACTCCAGCATTAAAAGAATTTCTTTACAATAAACATCATCTAAAATCATTTAAAAGCAACCCTAAACTGCTAAAAATATTTGCAGCTTTAGATGATATTGATATTATGAGTGCTATTAAAGTTTGGACTTCTCATTCTGACAAAGTACTCTCTCTTCTTTGTAAAATGTTAATAAACAGAGATTTGTATAAAATCAAATTGCAAAAAAAGAAATTCAGTAAACCGGAGATAGACAAGGTTTCAGCTACTATTAAAGCAAAATTTAAGTTGTCTGATAGTGAACTTCCTTATTTTGTTTTTCAAGGTAGCATCATCAACAATGCTTACAACCCAAAAATGGATAAAATAAATATTTTGTTTAAAAATGGTGAAATACTCGATATAAAAGAAGCGGCAGATACATTCAATATAAGCGCTTTATCCACGCCAGTTAAAAAATGGTTTTTGTGTTTTCCGGAACATTAAGAGATGAAAAAACTTCAACTTAAAAAATTAGTTAATTACTCTACAAAGCACTAATTTTGGGATTCGATGGAATTTACAGCAGAACAAATAGGAAGTTTACTGAATGGTCAAATTGTAGGTAACCCTGAAACTATTGTTAATAAGCTTTCTAAAATTGAAGAAGGAGAATCCCAATCCTTATCATTTTTAGCCAATTTAGCTTATGAAGAACATCTTTATACCACCGATGCTTCAATTGTTATTGTTAACAAAAGTTTTACACCTGCTAAGGATATAAAACCAACCTGCACCTTGATTAAAGTTGACGATGCTTATCAATCATTTACCAAGTTATTAGAAACATATAACAACGCTAAAATCACTAAATCTGGTATAGAAAGTCAATCCTTTATAGCAAATACTGCAACTGTTGGGGATGATGTTTATGTTGGTGCATTTGCTTACATCAGCGATAATGCTACAATTGGGAATAATGTAAAAATTTATCCTCAAAGTTTTATTGGTGATAATGTAAAAATTGGTAACAATACCGTTATCTATTCAGGAGTAAAAATTTATCATGAATGTGTAATAGGAAAAGATTGTATCCTCCATGCTGGTGTTGTAATCGGTTCTGATGGTTTTGGCTTTGCCCCAAATGATAGAAACCTCTATGATAAAATTCCTCAAATTGGAAATGTAATTATTGAAGATGATGTTGAAATTGGTTCAAATAACTGTATAGACAGAGCAACTATGGGCTCTACTATTATAAAAAAAGGAGTTAAAACGGACAACTTGGTTCACATTGCACATAATGTTGTTGTTGATGAAAATACTGTACTTGCTGGTCAAACTGGTATTTCTGGTTCAGCTAAAGTTGGAAAAAATTGTATGATTGGTGGTCAAGTGGGTATTACTGGTCACATCACCGTTGGTGATAATGTGAAAATTGCAGGACAGTCTGGAGTTTCAAAAAATATTAAGGATAATGCAGTATTGCAAGGATCACCAGCATTTAGTTATAAAGATTATATGCGCTGTTATGCAAGTTTTAAAAACCTTCCGAGTATTTTAGAAAGGATTAACAAATTAGAAAAAAAATAAAAATATGTCTAAACAAAAAACCATAAAAGAATCTTTTTCGGTAATTGGTATAGGTTTGCATACTGGAGAAACGGTTAAATTAACTGTTAATCCTGCAGAAGACAACCATGGTTTTAAATTTCAAAGAATTGATGTTGAAGGAGAGCCTATTATTAATGCTGATCCAGATTTAGTTGTTGATACATCCAGAAGCACAACCCTTGAAAAAAATGGTGTTAGAGTTCATACTACAGAACATATATTAGCTGCATTGTCAGGTTTAGAAATTGATAATGCGTTGATTCAACTTGATGGTCCTGAAATTCCAATAATGGATGGGAGCGCCTACCCATTTGTAGAAGCAATTAATCAAATTGGGATAGTTGAGCAAGAAGCAGACAAAGATTATTTTGTTGTGACAGAAAATTTAACTTATGAAGATACTGAAAGACAGACAGAAATGTTGCTCGTTCCTCAAGATGAATTTCGATTAACAGTGATGGTTGATTATAATTCACCATTACTAGGAACTCAGCATGCACACATGTATCATAATGGTGAGTTTGAAAAAGAAATTGCAAAATGTAGAACCTTTGTTTTTTTAAGGGAGTTAGAAGTTCTTGCAAAAAACGGACTAATTAAGGGTGGTGATTTAGATAATGCAATTGTTATGGTAGATAAGGTTTTACCTCAGGAAAAACTAGATGAAATTGCCGATTTATTAGGAAAGCCACATATAAAAATTGAAGCTGCTGGCATTTTAAATAACCTTACACTTCATTATCAAAACGAACCTGCAAGACATAAATTACTCGATATTATTGGCGATTTAGCACTAGTGGGAAAGCCAATAAAAGGTCATATTTTAGCAGCGAGACCAGGGCATAAAGGTAATGTCGATTTTGCTAAAATGATAAAAAAAGAAATTAAAAAATCTCGTAAAAATGGCCCAAAAATAGACTTGACACTTGACCCTGTTTATGACATCAATGATATTGAAAAATTACTGCCTCACCGTTACCCTTTTTTACTTATCGATAAAATAATGGAAGTTTCCGACAATCATATTGTAGGTGTTAAAAATGTTACCCAGAATGAACCTCAATTTATGGGGCATTTTCCTGGAAACCCTGTAATGCCAGGGGTATTACAAGTGGAAGCTATGGCTCAATGTGGTGGGATTTTGGTGCTAAAAAACTTACCAGATCCTGAAAATTACATGACCTATTTTATGAAGATTGACAATGTTAAATTCAAAAGGAAAGTTATTCCAGGAGACACTATAGTGTTTCATTTGGAATTATTATCTGAAATAAGAAGGGGAGTAGTTCATATGGGTGGAAAAGGATATGTTAATGGAATTGTATGCGTAGAAGCAGAATTAATGGCTCAAATAGTGAAAGAAAAAGAAGGCGAAAAAATTACTGAAGCTGTTCAATAAAAGTTACTTTAGCTAAAATTCATTAAAAAATCATGGAAAAACACCCTCATTCAAATATTGATCCAGAAGCAAAGATTGGTAAAGATGTAGAAATTGGCGCGTTTACTACTATTTATAAAGATGTGGTTATTGGCGAAGGCACATGGATAGGACCGAACGTTACCATATTTAATGGCGCACGAATTGGGAAAAACTGTAAGATATTCCCTGGTGCTGTTATTTCTGCTATTCCACAAGATTTAAAGTTTGATGAGGAAATTACAACTGCAGAGATTGGAGATAATTGTATTATTAGAGAATGCTGTACAATTAATAGAGGAACAACCGATAGAAACAAAACAGTTGTTGGTGATAACTGTCTTTTAATGGCTTATGTACATATTGCACATGATTGTATAATTGGAAATAACTGCATTTTAGCCAATTGTGTTAATATAGCAGGGCATGCTGTTTTAGGAGATTTTGTAATTATAGAAGGTGTAGCTGGAGTTCAACAATTTGTTCATATCGGAGAACATTCCTTTGTTGCTTCAGGTTCCAATGCAAGAAAAAATATTCCACCATACATTAAAGCTGCAAGAGATCCATTAACTTTTGCGGGAGTAAATTCTGTTGGATTAAGAAGAAGAGGATTTTCGAACGATAGTATTCTTCAAATTGAAGATATTTACCGGTCACTTTATGTTAAAGGTTTAAATGTGAGTAACGCAGTAAGAGTGATTGAGCAAGAGGCACCAAAATCGGATGAAAAAGATATAATTTTGAAATTCATTGAAGAATCTACTAAAGGTATTATAAGAGGTCCCTTAAATTAATTTATAAAAATGGCAAGCACATCAGATATTAAAAATGGACTTTGTATTAAATATAATCATGGTATTTATACCATTACGGAATTTCAACATGTAAAACCAGGTAAAGGACCTGCGTTTGTTAGAACAAAGTTGAAAAACGTAGAAACTGGAAAAGTCATAGACAACACTTTTACTGCAGGACATAAAATTGATACTGTAAGGGTTGAACGAAGAAAATATCAGTTCTTATATAAGGATGAAACCGGTTACCACTTTATGAATGATGAAACCTATGACCAAATATTTATCGATGAAAAAATAATTAATGCTCCTCAGTTTTTAAAAGAAGGTAACTATGCTGAAATTGTATTTGATGCCGAAGAAGAAATTCCACTACTATGTGAATTGCCTGCATCTATTGTTTTAGAAGTTACTTATACTGAGCCGGGAGAAAGGGGAAATACTGCCACCAATGCTTTTAAACCTGCTACTGTTGAGTCTGGCGCAGAGGTTAAAGTTCCTTTATTCATTAACCAAGGTGATTTAATTAAAATAAGCACTACTTCGGGCGATTATTCGGAGAGAGTTAAAGCTTAAAAGACTGACCTATACTTTAACACTTTGTTGTTCATAACAATTTCCTACCACTTTTATCCCTGATTTATTTTTTTTATCTTTAGCAAAATCTTAAAATTAGAAACTTATGAAAAAAATAATAAAAATTGCAGCAGCTTTACTATTGGTGATTGCTTTTGCTCAAAATTCTAAAGCACAATTTTCTTTTAATGCTGGCCTTGATGTTGGCTTTGTTATGGAAGAAGGTATGGGATTAATGTATGGACTAGCATTAGGGGGCGAATTACCAATAGGAGATAATATGGGACTAACTTTTGAAACTGGATATGATATGATAATGGTAGAAGGTGATGGAGCTTCAGCAGCTTTAATTCCTTTTCAAGCTGGATTGAAATATTATTTTACAGATAATGAGGGGGGTATGTATCTACATGGGCAAACTGGTGTGACCATGTATAAAGTAACTGTTGATCTTGGAGGTTTTGGTACAGCCTCTGCGTCCACAACCAATTTAAGCTTTGGAGTTGGACCTGGCTTTTTGGTTAATGAACACATTGATTTAGGTGCAGATTATAACATGATACTTGCTGATGGTGGAAGTTTAAGCTTTATTGCAGTAAGAGCTGCTTATAAATTTTAATATACAACCTAATTTATATTTAAGCCGTCTTGTTTGGGACGGCTTTTTTTATGTTAAAAAAATAGAATTTATTTAGGTACTTAAAAATTTCCTTTTACCTTAGAGTGAGTTTATATAGTTAATGGGGAAACAGTCAAAAAATATAAAAAAGAGGTTAGAGCTTGGCAAACTTAAGCTAGACACTTTGCTTGAGGTTACCAAGGGTATTAACAATAATTTATCTAAAGATGAATTATTAGGTTTATATAAGAATGTCTTATTAGATGAACTTAAAATCGGAAAACTGTTGCTTTTTAGCTACAACAACAAGTCTTGGAAACAAGAATTATGCTTAGGAACTGATCACAATATCATTAACGTAGAAAAAGATTTATTAAAAATTAAAGAGATTAAGGTTCTTTCTGACGATGCCAACAAAAAACTAAATCCTTTTGATGTTATCGTGCCTGTATTTCATAAATCAGAGCCTTTAGCTTATCTGTTATTGGGAGATTTTGATGGGGAAAAAATTGAGGTAAGCCCTATCATAAAGCACCTTACTTTTATTCAAACACTTACCAACATTATTATTGTAGCTGTTGAAAACAAACGATTATACAATGAGAATCTTGACCAAATTGCAATAAAGAAAGAAATGGAATTGGCTTCAGAAATGCAGGCCATGTTATTTCCAAAAAACCTTCCGAACAATAAAGAAATTGAGGTAAGTGCCAATTATAATCCTCACCAATTAATTGGTGGCGATTATTATGATTTTATTGAATTGAATAGAGATGAAGTTGCTTTTTGTATTGCCGATGTATCTGGCAAAGGAGTTCCGGCAGCATTGTTAATGTCTAACTTTCAAGCAAGTCTAAGAGCTTTAATTAAAAGGACTTCTTCATTATCTGAACTAGTTATAGAGTTAAATAAAAATATTCTTGCAAATGCAAATAGAGAGAAATTTATAACTGCATTTATAGGTAAGTACAATTTAAGAACTAGAAACTTACAATTCATAAATGCTGGTCATAATCCACCATTATTACTGGTAGGTCATACTTTTAAATCGCTGTTCGATGGAAGTACCGTTTTAGGTGTTTTTGAAAACTTACCTTCTGTAACAGAAAAGAATATTACCATTCCTAAAGATGCTATCTTAGCCTGTTACACCGATGGTGTGGTAGAGCAAACTAATTCAAAAAATGAAGAATTTGGAATGAAAAACCTTGAATTATCTTTGCTAAAAACTAAAGATAGTTCGATAGAAAAAATTGTACAGACAATCGTTAAACGACTAGACGGATACAAGCACGAAGAAGAATACCATGATGATATTGCTTTACTCTGTTTGAGAATCAAGTAATTCCTCTTTACTATGATAAATGTCTATAGCCACAATTAAAGCAATGAAACCCCAAAAAGGTACTGAAGCTTTATCTGTATCTAAATAATTATTTAGTAAACCGTGCACCACGTATGTCAAAAGACCTAATAAAGTGGCTAATAGT
>JBFIEB010000063.1:0-11302 GCA_041603555.1 Vicingaceae bacterium | reverse complement strand
CTTAATTTTTCCGAAGAAAAAATTACAAATAGTGTTACTGAAAATATAAATGGGTATATAAAAGGAATGAAGATTTTATTGATAGAAGATAATCAATTAAATCAATTGCTAGTTAAAAAGTTTTTAGGTAAAGAGGGAATTAGTCTCACTATTGCTGAAAATGGAAAATTAGGTGTTGATTTATTTGAAGCCGATCCAACAAAATTCGATTTAGTTTTAATGGATTTACAAATGCCTGTAATGAATGGTTATGAGGCAACAAAGCACATACGAAAAGAGATGAAAATTGATATTCCAATAATTGCTATGACTGCTCACTCATTAGTGGGAGAACAAAAGAAATGCTTTGATCTAGGTATGAATGAATACATTTCTAAGCCCTATACTAAGAAAGAATTAATGGATAAAATAGGAATGTTCTCTTCTAAGACAATTACATCTAAGAAAAAAGGAGCTTCTAAAACAGGAGAAGACAATAAATTGTTTGAAAATTTAAGAGAATTAGGAGATGGCAATGAGGAGTTTATAAAAGAGATGATAACCATCTTTTTACGAAATGGGCAGAACGATATGAAATTGTTGGTAGAGGCATCTAAAAAAGGAAACAAAGTAGAATTAAGTGAGGTAGCTCACAAACTTAAAACTAGTTTCGGAATGTTTGGAATTGATAAAGCGTATGATTTGGTTTCGAAACTAGAAATGATTGATAATTACAAAGATAATGGATCAATTTTGGCTGATGTTGAATCCTTAAAAAAATGTTCAGATGAGGTATTTAAACAATTAAAGAATTACGCTTAATTTGGGAACATATTAAAAACAAAAATGATGACAATATTTATTATAGAAGATGACGATTTGTTTACCCGTAAATTAAAATTTGAACTTGAATCTACTCGAGTAGATGATGTGCATTGTTTTAGCTCTGCAGAAAGAGCAATGGGACAAATGAACCTTTCACCAGATGTTGTTTTTTTAGATCATTATTTAGGAGGAATTAATGGGATTGAAATTATACCCCTAATACTTGATAAGCTACCAGATTGTAAAATTATTTGCATGTCTTCTCAACAGGATATTAATGTAGTTGAGCAAGCACTTAGTACTGGAGCATATAAATATGTAATTAAAAACGATGAGTTTTCTGTAAACGTATCAAAAGTAATTCATGAAATAGAAGAAATTAAACCAGCTTCATTGTTGAATAAGCTAGGAAGAAAATTTATTAAATGCAAAAAAAGAGAAACCCCTCTTGTTTTCATTGTAGATGATGATGAAACATTTGGTTTTATAATACAATATAGGATTGATGACCTTAAGAAGTTCGTTATTGAGACTTTTGTTGACGGAACAAAAGCCATCAATAATGCTGAAAAAAAACCAGATGTCTTGATTCTAGATTACCATTTAAAAAAAATGAAAGGGTCTGTGGTTTTGGAAAAGTATCGACAAATTTCTCCTGATACAAAAGTGATTATTGTATCCTCTCAAGAAAATATTGATGTTGCCATAGGGTTAATGAACAATGGAGCTGATGCATATGTTGTTAAGGGAGAAGATGTGATTAATAAATTAGAAATTGCAATAAACAAAGTTTTGGACTAAATGATATTCTGGAATATTTCAATGGAATGAAATTAAATAAATTATTTCTTTTCCTTTCTTCAGTTTTACCTAAATTATCTTCAAAGACCCCTGAAACCCTGCTTTAAATTTAGGGTCAAGGGAACTTGGAATTGAATTAACCCTTTGCTCTATACGAATCAATGTAGAATCCTTTCTCAGCATTTCAAACTGTATAATTGGAATTTCAGCTTCTTCCGAAAATTGAGACAAAAAGGAAGAAGATAGTACGGGATGATATTTTTTAGGAACAAAATTTTTCAGGGCTTTTCCAATAATCTCTTTTTTCTCATAACCTAATTCAGTAACCCCTGTTTTATTTATAAACTTAATTATTCCACTGAGGTCAGTCAAATAAATAATCTCTTCAGAATTATGCACAATAGTATCAAGAACATTTCGATCAGCAATCTTATTTGTGATATTCCTTGAGACTCCAATACTACCTTTAATCGCACCTTTTTTATCTTTAATTACATAAGAAGATAAGTAAGATATAAAACGAGTTCCGTCTCTCTTTACATTCACAATTTGGCCGGAGAAGCATCCATTCCTTTTTAATTCTCTATTTATCCTGTTAAATTCCTCTTCATAAGCGAATAAGGAAATATTTTTCATTTTTTGTATTTCGATTTTTTTATATCCAAAAAGTTGAAGACCAGCATTATTTATGTCCTCAACATTTCCATCTATATCGTAGGTAATGACACAATCTTTGAAATAACTTAAATAATCGTAGCGATACAAATGAAAACCAAAGAGGTTAGCTATCTTTTTTAACATATCTTTTTTTCTTAAAGCTATGTCTAAAGCATCAGAGTTTTGTTTTTACTCTATAAGTTGTAGTAATTATTCGACAAACAGTTCCTTTTACCAAAATTAAGCTCAAAATAGAGAGTATGTTTAAGAAATATGATTAAAATAATGAAAAAAGTATTTATGAAGTTAAAATTGTTAGATAATTCCATCTTGATAAAAATCCTTGAAATTTCCAAGGGATTTTTAATCGCTTTTTTTAGCAATACTCATTAAATGCATCAGCTAAGTTTTCAGCAATCATTTCTGCTGGTCTACCTTCAATGTGATGCCTTTCTATAAAATGAACCAATTTTCCATCTTTAAATAGTGCCATACTTGGTGAAGAAGGAGGATATGGCAAAGTATATTTTCTTGCTTGAGCAACCGCCTCACCATCAACTCCTGCAAAAACAGTTGCTATTCTGGTAGGTCTCTTATCGTTAGAGATGGCAATTTTAGCAGCAGGTCTTGCGTTAGCAGCAGCGCAGCCACAAACAGAGTTAATGACTACAAAAGTAGTTCCTTCATTTGTAATGGCTTCATCAACTTGCTCAGTTGTTGTTAAATCTTCAAACCCCACAGAAGTTAATTCTTCTTTCATTGGAGCTACTAATTCTGGTGGATACATAAATCGAAATGTTTTAAGTTTAATTAAGTTTCAAAATTACGAATTATTGAAGCAGATTAATTGTTTTGCAGCTCTCTTTTCTCCGTTTACCGAAAATCTACTACAACTCGCCTAATTAGTGTTTCATAGAATTATAGACTGTTCTACATTTGAATCATAATTTAAAAACGAATCAGATGAACTCAACAGAAAAGTATCACAAACACAAAAGCAAAAAACGCTCAATGCTAGGATTAATATTCATTATAATTGGAGCTGTTTTAATCGCAAAAAAAATGGATATTATTCCAGCAAGTATTAGTCATATTATAATTTCTTGGCAGATGTTATTAATAGGAATTGGCATAGCAAATATTTTAACAAATGAAAACTATCGTACAGGATTAATTCTAATCTCTATTGGCACATTTTTTATTCTACCTAAAATGTTTGATATTCCGTTTGAAGTTAAAGAAATGTTTTGGCCAGCAATTTTTGTTGTTATCGGAATATTAATGATTACTGTCAGGAATAGACACAAAAGTTTTGGTAAAGGAGAATCTTCAGAGCATAGTATTGACATGTTAACTATATTGGGAGGTGGAAATAGGAAAGTTACTTCGAATCAATTTATAGGGGGAAAAGTAACAAGCATTTTCGGGGGGAGTGAAATTGATTTAACAAGTGCAAACCTTAGAGATGACGAATGTGTAATTGACGTGTTTACAATGTTTGGAGGTGCAGAAATAGCAGTTCCAAGAGATTGGGAAGTTCAAGTAGATGTCACTTCAATTTTTGGAGGATTTGATGACAAAAGAGGTCCCGTAGATAGTTCAGGAGATGGATTAAACAAGATTTTAATTATCAAGGGGTTTACCATTTTTGGTGGTGGAGAAGTAAAGAGTTATTAATTTAAAAAATCACTACTTTTAGTTTCTATGCTAAATCCGATTACGAGTAATAGAAAGTATTTAATTAATTACGCAATGGTGTGGTCCATAATTATTGGAGCACACTTTGCTGTTATGCATTGGTATTATAGTTTGCCTATAAGCATTTCTGTAAGTGATAGTTTATTGTTTAATGTCTTTTTTGCTTTTTTGGGAATTAGTTTATGGTACTTGGTTAGATATAACAAGTCAAATCAAAATTTTCTTGTCATTTTTTCAAGTCACGTAGTTTCTTCATTGTTGCTTATTGGCTTTTGGTTAGTTAGCGGTTACTTAATTTTAAAATATACAATAGATGATGTTCACTACCTGTCATTTTTAGATAGCTCATTTCCTTGGAGAATTATTAGTGGTATATTTTATTATTCAGCATTTGTTTTAGTGTATTATGTAGTAGTTTATTATAAAGATATTCAGGAAAAGGTAAAACAGGAAGCGAGTCTTAAAACATTAATTAAAGAAGCTGAATTGAGTGCATTGAAAAACCAAATAAATCCACATTTCCTGTTTAATAGTTTAAACTCTGTGAGTTCATTAACCATTACTAGTCCTGAAAAAGCTCAGGAAATGATTATTAAATTATCAGATTATTTAAGATATTCATTGAGTAATGAAGAACTACAAATCACAACTGTACAGAACGAGTTAAATAATATTAGACTCTATTTGGAAATTGAAAAAATCCGCTTTGGAGAACGGCTAAATTTTCATTTTAATTGTGAAGATAATTCCTTAAGTTCAAAAATTCCAGCAATGACATTACAACCTCTATTTGAAAACGCAATAAAGCATGGAGTTTATGAAAGTACGGAAACAATCAATATAAATTTTGACAGTAAGGTAATTGAAAATACGCTACAGCTATCTTTACAAAATGATTTTGATAAAGAGGCAAAACCAACCAAAGGGTCAGGAATAGGATTAAAAAACACTAAGGAACGATTATTTTTAATTTATAAAAAGAACGATTTATTAACCATTGATAAATCAGAAAATAGATTTATGGTATCTATTAAAATCCCACAAAATGACTAAGTATAAATCAATAATAATAGAAGATGAAAAATTAGCAAGAGACTTAGTCAAAAACTATTTGTTGTCTCAGGATACTATTGAACTTATTGGTGAATTTGAGGATGGGTTTAGTGGTTTAAAAGCTATTAATGAGTTAAAACCAGATATTGTTTTTTTAGATGTACAGATGCCAAAATTGACTGGGCTAGAATTGTTGGAGTTGGTTGATGAGCTACCTCATATTATTTTTACAACGGCTTATGATGAGTATGCTATAAACGCATTCGATTTAAATGCAGTAGATTATTTATTAAAGCCATTTTCAAAAGAAAGATTTGAAAAGGCGATCGATAAAGTGTTTCGAAAAATAGAAAATAATAATTCATCAAAAATCAATCAACTCAAAACACATATTTCTGAAAGTAGCACTTTGGATAAGATTGTTGTAAAATCAAACAGTAATATTCATATAATTCCTTTGAGCGATGTTAATTATATTGAGTCTGAAGATGATTATGTGATGATACATACTTCTAGCGGGAAATATTTAAAACATCAAACGATGAGTTTTTATGAAGAGCATTTGAGTAAAAACATGTATATTCGAATACATCGATCTTATATTGTAAACATCAATAACATCAATAAAATTGAAAAATATGGGAAAGATAATTATCAGGTAATTTTAAAAGACGGAGCAGAGTTGAAGGTAAGCCGATCTCGTTATCAAGAGCTAAAATTAACGCTGAAATTTTAAGGGTTAATCTCTTTTTTTACTAAAAAATTGTTGAAGCATTTCACTACACTCATTTTCCATAGTACCACTTATAATTTCTGTTTTTGGATGTAACAAATTTTCTTGATGTTTACTAAAACCTCTTTTTTCGTCACTGGCACCATAAACTAATTTTTTTAATTGAGTCCAGTAACTAGCGCCTGCACACATTACACATGGCTCAAGTGTAACATAAAGTGTACACTCATTTAAGTACTTACCGCCCAAAAAATCGGTTGCGGATGTAAATGCTAACATTTCAGCGTGGGCAGTTACATCGTTTAATCGTTCAGTCATATTGTGGGCACGAGCAATAATTTTATTGTTACAAACTATAATTGCACCAACAGGAATCTCATCTTCAATTACTGCTTTTTGAGCTTCTTTAAAAGCTTCTTTCATGAAATGTTCGTCAGATAAAACAGGTAACATTTTAGACAGAGACAGATTTATTTTTAAAATTTAAAATGATTGACCAAAGAATGTAAAGTATAATTATGGTGGGCATGGCAACAATATTTATAAAAATCAGCATCAGGAACCATAGCAATATAAATGTAAAAGGCAATGAATTTTCTTTCCATTTAAGACTTTTGAATTTTAAAGAAAACATAGGTACTTCTACAACTAACGTAATAGACAATAAAACACCAAAAACGAGCATGATTAGAGGATTAGAAACAATAGGCGTAACATAATCACTAACATTTATTAATTTAGGTAAATCAGGGTATAAATACAATAAAGTGCAAAAAATATAAAATGATGCATGAGCTGGAACAGCTAGTCCAATGAAAGAGTTAGTTTGACGTGTATCACTATTGAATTTTGCTAATCGGATTGACGAGAAAATAGGAATCATAAAAGCCAGATAATGTAACCAAGGATAATCAATTAGAAGTTGTATTTGTTGTGTTTCTTGAGCCAATTTGGTAACCTGATAAAGAAGCATTGCAGGAGCAACACCAAATGCTATCATATCAACTAAAGAATCTATTTCTTTTCCTATAGGATTATTTACCTTAAGAATACGGGCTGAAAAACCGTCTAAAAAATCACAGACACAAGATATGATAAGTAAATATGCAGCAATGTCTAATTTTCCTTCAAAAGTCAATACTATTGCCCAGCAAGCTAATATTAAACTTAAAATGGTAATAGAATTTGGAATCTGATTTTTCATACACTTTATTAAGTTAACAAACTTAATCATTTAATAATTTTAGGCTTTAAATCTGATTTTTTATTTGTTAGAGAAAACAATAAAATCATATTAATTTAGTTCACCAATAGCGAATGATAAACTTAATAGCTAAGTAATTCGTATTATTTAGCGATAATTACTAATTTTCATAACTATTTTAAGATTAAATGAAGAAAATATTATTTATCATTTTAGTTTTAAGTGCTGTTAATCTTTTTTCTCAGACAGCACCAAAATTCAGTAATGAGTTTTTAGCTATAGGCGTTGGAGCTAGGGCATTGGGGATGTCTAATTCTTATGTAACAACAGTAAATGATGTTACTTCAGGTTATTGGAATCCAGCTGGATTGGTTCAAATGGATAAAGATTTTCAGATAGGCTTAATGCATGCGGAATATTTTGCAGGAATAGCTAAGTATGATTATGGTGCTTTTGCAGCTAATATAGATAGTGCAAGTGCTTTTGGTTTTTCAATCATTCGTTTTGGAGTTGATGATATTCCAAACACTACTCAATTAATTGATTCTGATGGGAATATTGATTTTGATAGAATTTCATCTTTTTCGGTAGCAGATTATGCTTTTATGTTTTCTTATGCCCGTAAATCAAAAATTAAGGGCTTAAGGTATGGCGCTAATGTTAAAATAATTTACAGACAAGTTGGTGAATTTGCTAAAGCTTGGGGGTTTGGTTTAGATGCAGGGGCACAATATGATTTTAAAAACTGGAAATTCGGATTAATGGTTCGAGATGTTACTTCAACTTTTAATGCTTGGAGTTTTTCATTGTCTCAAGAAACAGTAGATGTGTTTAATGCAACTGGAAATGAAATACCCGAAAATTCATTAGAAATTACTTTACCAAAAGCTATTTTAGGAATAGGGCGTGAAGTTAAAATCAGCAATAAATTTGACCTATTAGGAGAAATTGATTTTGATTTGTCTACAGATGGTAAAAGAAATGTTGTAATTACAGGAGATCCAGTAAGTGTAGATCCTCATGCGGGAGTTGAATTAGGCTATGGTAAGATGGTATTTTTAAGATTAGGAGTAGGGAATATTCAAAAAGTTACAGACATTCTAGAAAACGATAAAATTACCTATCAACCAAATTTTGGTATTGGAGTTCAATTTCGAGGAATAGCGCTAGATTACGCATTTTCTGATATAGGAAACCAATCTGACGCGTTATATTCTAATATCTTTTCATTGAGGTTTGATATTAACAAACAGCAGCAACAAACTCAAAAGAGATTCGAATAGCCTTTTATTAATAAGGATATGCAAATTTTTATTAGTAATTTTAGCTTGCAACTATTTACGATAAAATACGTATTTACTTAGATTGACCTAATTCGATTTTTGTTTGACTCATTTTTATAAAATAATCATCAATTTTAAGCAGTTATTATTTCTTACATTATTCGTAAGTATAGCATCTGTTACTTTATCACAGCCATACAATAATAGCTGGATTAATTATACTCAAAGCTATTATAAGTTTAAGGTAGCTGAAACGGGTATTTATAGAATAGATTCTACAGTTCTTGCAAATTCTGGCATTCCTATTGGTACTATAAATCCTCAGAACATTCAATTGTGGGCTCGTGGTGTTGAATTACCAATTTATATTCAAGGGGAAGGTGATGGAGTTTTTGATGGCACAGATTTTATTGAATTTTATGGAGAAATAAATGATGGCTGGTTTGACCAATCGTTGTATGGGAGTGCTGCTAATCACCCAAGCCCCTATTATAGTTTATTTAATGATACCACGAGTTATTTTTTAACCTGGAATGGTTCAACGTCCAATAATAGAATGATAATAGAAACGGACACTACTTTTTCTTCCTATACTCCAATCAGTTATTTTAACAAGCAATCACTTCAGTTCTATGCTACTGGATACTCTTCTGGTGGCAATTATTATTATTATGATGGTGAAACCAATGCGTTTGGTGGTACCTCCTTTGGCTATGTTCCTACCGAAGGTTGGTTCGATGATGATTATCAGCTAGGAGGAAGCGTATCTAAAAATATTCCCACTTCAAATGCTTACACTTTGGGACCAAATGCAACGCTCAATGCTGTTGTACTGGGAGAATCTAATTTTAACTTTGCTGCTGTAAATCCAGACCAACACTTAAGAGTAAGTTTAGGGGCGAATGTTTTCGATACTATTTTTGAAGGATACCAAAAGATTGATGTGCAAATGAATATTCCCATTGGAGATTTGGGTGCAGTTACATCTGCTATCACTTTTGCAAGTATTAATGATTTAGGTTCAGGAGCAGCAAGACAGGCCATATCGTATGTAAAAATCGATTACCCTCACACGTTGGATATGGAAGGACTTAGTGTATTTGATAGGTTTTGGGTAAATCAACATCCATCCGAGCCAAAATCATATCTAAATTTTACCAACTTTAGCCCTGTTGGGAATGTGTTATTTTATGAATTAACTAATGGAAAAAGAATAAATGTTATTCCTTCTGGCCCAAATTATCAATGTTTGGTTCCAAACACTACAGCTTCATCAGTAGAGTGTTACATTAGCTCTGATGGGCAAGTAAAAAATGTATTGTCATTAACTCCAATTAATGGAACTGGTACTTTTGTTGATTATGCTACTACGTTTATAGATACTGCATTTGTTATCATTACGCATTCGAGTTTAATGACAGAAGCTAATGATTATGCTGCATTTAGGTTAAATGGACCAGGAAATAACCCACAAAACCCTATCATTTTTAATATTAATGATTTGTATGATCAATTTGCTTATGGTATTGAAAAGCACCCACTTTCTATAAGAAATTTTATGGATTATATTGCAGATACTTGGCCATCTCAACCTAATTATTTGTTTCTGATGGGAAAATCCATAAAGGCCAGGGATTCTAGAAAAGACATTGTAAATTTTCATAATAACTTAATCCCTTCCTTTGGTGTTCCTGCTTCAGATAATATGCTCACCGCAGGATTAAATGGAGCTCAAATTGAACCGCTAATTCCAACAGGTAGGCTATCTGCTAAAAATGGCTTGGAAGTAACTTGGTTTTTAGATAAAATGATACAGCATGAAAACCCAGCTCCGATTACAGGAACAATTACAGATAGTTGGATGAAAAGAGTGCTACATTTTGGTGGTGGTAATGGGTCTAGTGAACAAAGCTCTATTAAGAGTTATTTAGATAACTATAAAACAATTATTGAAGACACTTCTTTTGGCGGAAATGTCAATTCATTTTTTAAAAGCTCAACTGCTCCTGTTCAGCAAATTACTTCAGATTCAGTAATGGATTTTCTTGATGAGGGAGTTGCAATGATGACATTTTTTGGACATTCTTCAGCAACAGGTGGTTTTGACCAAAACATTGATGACCCTGTTTTGTGGCCTCCACAAGAAGGAAGGTATCCTTTGTTGTTAGGTTTAGGGTGCTTTGCAGGTGATATTCATTTGGCTTCTGCACAAAGCAATAGCGAAGAAAATGTTATATTAGATAATAAAGGAGTTATTGCATATTTGGCTGGGGTTGATTTGGGGTTATCGAGTTACATGGACTTATATGCTAATAATTTTTACCAAAACTTATCTTATTTAAAGTATGGAGAAAGCGTAGGAAATCAAATTAAAAACACAATAATTAACACCACTCCATCTCAATACGGTAATCAAACAGCATATTCCTTTACCTTGCATGGTGATCCATCCTTAGCATTAAATACATTTGATTTACCAGATTACATGATAGAAGCACCAACCGTAACTTTTAACCCAGCAATTGTTTCTTCTGAGCTTGATTCTTTTGACGTTAACATATTGGTTACCAATTTAGGAAGAGCGGTAAATGATACCATTATTTTAGAATTGATTAGAAATTATCCTGAGCCATCTTTTCCAGACACGAGCTATATTAAGGTTTTTGCAGGAACCAATTATCAACAAACTTATACGTTTAGGTTGCCAGTTGATGTGTTAAGAGGTTTAGGGTTAAACACATTTACCATTACTGTGGATGCATTAAATGTAGTATTTGAAAGTTTTGAAAATAACAATGTTGTTTCTAAAGGATTAACTATTTTATCAGGAGAAATAGTACCCATTTACCCTTACAATTTTATGATAGTACCGGATCCAATAAGTACGTTAAAGGCTTCCACCGCTTTTCCTTTTGAACCGGCAAAAAATTATCTATTTGAAATAGACACCACAGATTATTTTAATAGTCCAATAAAACAATCCACCATAATTAATCATTCTGGTGGAGTAGTTACTTGGACACCAACAATTTATGCTTCTCTTCCGGATAGTACAGTTTATTTTTGGCG